>NZ_JBAUSA010000506.1:0-6771 GCF_049581465.1 Caballeronia sp.
GCGTTTGCGCCTCGCGCTCGAAAGCCTCGGCCCGATCTTCGTGAAGTTTGGGCAAGTGCTGTCTACGCGTCGCGACCTGCTCCCCGTTGATATCGCGGACGAACTCGCAAAGCTACAGGATCAGGTGCCGCCATTTGATTCGGGCGTAGCCATTGCAATCGTCGAGAAAGCGCTGGGCGCGCCCATCGCCGTGTTGTTCGATGACTTCGAGCGCATACCCGTGGCCAGCGCATCGATCGCGCAGGTGCACTTTGCCAAGATCAAGACCGGCGTGCACGCGACCAAGGACGTGGCGGTGAAGGTCTTGCGGCCGAACATGCTGTCCGTGATCGAATCGGATCTCGCGTTGTTGCGCGATATTGCCTACTGGACCGACCGTCTCTGGGCGGACGGCAAGCGTCTGAAGCCCCGTGAAGTGGTTGCGGAATTCGATAAATATCTGCACGACGAACTCGACTTGATGCGCGAGGCCGCGAACGGCAGCCAGTTGCGGCGCAATTTCGAGGGTCTCGATCTCCTGCTTGTTCCAGAGATGTACTGGGACTTCTCCGCGTCCAACGTGCTGGTGATGGAGCGTATGGTCGGCGTGCCGATCAGCCAGGTCGAGGTGCTGAGAGCCGCGGGCGTGAACATTCCGAAGCTGGCTCAGGAGGGCGTCGAGATCTTCTTCACGCAGGTGTTCCGCGATGGCTTCTTCCACGCCGACATGCATCCCGGCAACATTCAGGTGAGCCTTGCGCAAGAGACGTTTGGGCGTTATATCGCGCTGGATTTCGGCATTGTCGGCGCGCTCTCCGACTTCGATAAAAATTATCTCGCACAGAATTTCCTGGCCTTTTTCAAGCGCGACTATCACCGGGTTGCGACGCTGCATCTGGAGTCGGGCTGGGTCCCGCCGAATACGCGCGTCGAGGAGCTGGAAAGCGCAATCCGCGCCGTATGCGAGCCCTATTTCGATCGCGCACTGAAAGATATTTCGCTCGGTCAGGTGCTGATGCGGCTTTTTTCGACATCGCGACGATTCAACGTCGAAATCCAGCCGCAACTCGTCTTGCTGCAAAAGACCATGCTCAATGTGGAAGGTCTCGGCCGTTCGCTCGATCCGGAGCTTGATCTGTGGAAAACGGCGAAACCGTACCTCGAACGCTGGATGAACGAGCAAGTCGGCTGGCGCGGCTGGTATGAGCGGCTGAAACTCGAAGCACCGCAATGGAGCAAGACGCTGCCGCAGTTGCCGCGGCTAATTCACAACATGCTGGCCGACCGACACGACCAGTCGCCGGGCGGCAACGACGAATTGATGCGCAAACTTCTTCGCGAGCAGAAGCGGACCAATCGCCTGCTCGCAGCGTTGCTGATTTTTGGCCTGGCGGCGGGGGCAGGTATCGTTGCGGTTAAATTGTGGCAGTTCTTAGCGTATGGAAGCTGACCCGACATGATCGATACTCCCAAGCCCCACGTGCCCATCGACGTACCCGCATTCAATACCCGCGACCCGAATTCCCCCGATTTCTGGGACGAACGCTTCAATCGGCAGTACACCCCTTGGGACCAGGCGGGCGTTCCGCAGGCGTTTCAGGTTTTCGCGACGGATAATCGAGACACGCTGAAAAATGTCCTCATTCCGGGCTGCGGCGCTGCCTACGAAGCGCTTTGGCTGGCGCGCGAAGCCTGGTCGGTCAAGGCGATTGATTTCTCGCCGAGCGCCGTTGCCACTGCACGCGAGCAACTGGGCGAACATGCGCAGGTGGTCGAACAGGCCGATTTTTTTGCGTATCAGCCGCCGTTTGACATCGACTGGATTTACGAGCGTGCATTTCTGTGCGCGTTACCGCCCGAGCGCGGACCGGAATACGCCTCGCGCATGGCCACGCTGCTGAGGCCGGGCGCACTCCTCGCCGGGTTCTATTTTATTGGCGCGACGCCCAAAGGGCCGCCGTTCGGTATCGAAAGGGATGCGCTCGACGCGTTGCTGACGCCGTATTTCGAGCAAGTGGAAGAGCACCCAGTGAGTGGTTCCATCAACGTCTTCGCGGGGCGCGAGCGCTGGATTACCTGGCGTAGGCGCCCGTAACCGGTTGCATCGACCGGTCGATGACGCCCGCCCTTCGAAGGCGGACGGCGAACGGGGCCGCACCCGCTCGCTGCCTGTCAGTTTCGGCAAAAGCAACGGCCGCCAACCTCCCGGATCAAGCCGAAACCCGCGCGCGTGCGCCCGAATTTAAGGGGCCGCTGATGGTTTGCGGCTATAATTCAAGGCTTTGCAAGCGTTGAAACGTTAATCGTAGGAAGAGTGACATGCCCATCTACGCGTACCGCTGCGAGTCCTGCGGCTTCCAAAAAGACGCGCTACAGAAAATGAGCGATGCGCCGCTTACCCAGTGCCCACAATGCGGGAAGGATAGCTTTCGCAAGCAGGTCACTGCCGCCGGCTTCCAGTTGAAGGGTTCGGGCTGGTATGTAACCGACTTCCGCGGCGGCAATAACGGCGCACCTGCCGCGAAGAAAGACGACGGTGCGACCGCAGAAACGAAGAGCGACGGCGCGTCGGACTCCAGTAAGGAATCAGGTAAGGAGCCGAGCAAGGAGTCCGCTAAGGACTCAGGTAGCGCAGCCGCAAAAAGCGATTCGTCGAGTACGAGTACGAGCGCGCCGGCATCGGACAGCTCGAAATCGAGCACCGCGAGCACTTCGAGCCCGACGGCGTCGCCACCGTCATCGTCCGGTTCCAACTGACCGATCGATGCATACGCACGGCGTTTCATGCTGCACGCTACGGCCCGTAGTTTCCGATTGCACGCACGATTCTCTCCGCCCGAAACCGCTGAAGGCTTCGGGGCGGCGAACCAGCCAAACCGTGAAGCCGCGGGGCGGCCTTCCGGCTGTGTAAATGACGACCAAAAAGACTACGCTGAAATCTGTGTTTCTCACCGGCTTGCTGGTGCTGGTTCCGCTCGCGATCACGTTGTGGGTCATCCGCCTCGTGATCGGAACCATGGACCAGACGCTGTTGCTATTGCCGGAATCGTGGCAACCCGAGCGCGTATTCGGCTTCCATTTGCCGGGCCTCGGCGCAGTGCTGACCCTTGCTTTCATTTTCGTCGTGGGCTTGCTCACGCAAAATTTCATCGGCCAGAAACTGGTCGAGTGGTGGGACGTGATCGTGCGTCACATCCCCGTGGTCGGGCCGCTGTATACCAGCGTCAAACAAGTGTCGGATACGTTGCTTTCGAGCAGTGGCAACGCATTCCGCAAGGCACTGCTGATCCGCTACCCGCATTCGGGTTCTTTTACCATCGGTTTCCTGACGGGCATTCCGGGTGGCGACGTGGTCAATCACCTGACTGAAGAGCATGTGAGCGTCTACGTGCCGACCACGCCGAATCCCACGTCCGGTTTCTTCCTGATGGTGCCGAGAAGCGAAGTCATCGAGCTCGACATGTCTGTCGATGCTGCGTTGAAGTACATCGTCTCGATGGGAGTAGTCGCGCCGCCCATGCCGCAAGCCCAGGCCGCGCCGCGTCGCCCCGTCGATCCGCCGCTGTAATGCCGGCGTGTCGCGAACAGCGTTTCACTTGTTCGCGACACGCCGTTGATCAATGAATAACGAAAGACACAACATCATGTCGATGAGATCTGAATACTGCGGTCTGGTGACCGAAGCCCTGCTGGGCCAAAGCGTTTCGCTGTGCGGCTGGGTACATCGCCGGCGCGATCACGGCGGCGTTATTTTTATCGACTTGCGGGACCGCGAGGGTCTCGTGCAGGTTGTCTGCGATCCGGATCGTGCCGAGATGTTCGCGGTCGCCGAGGGCGTGCGTAACGAGTTTTGCGTGCAGGTGAAAGGCCTGGTGCGCAGCCGTCCCGAAGGCACGGCGAACGCTGGCCTCACGAGCGGCAAGATCGAAGTGCTGTGTCACGAGCTGAACGTGCTGAATGCGTCGGTGACGCCCCCGTTCCAGCTCGACGACGACAACCTCTCGGAAACCACGCGCCTTACGCATCGTGTGCTCGACCTGCGTCGTCCGCAGATGCAGCAGAACTTGCGCTTGCGTTATCGCGTGGCGATCGAGGTGCGCAAATACCTGGACGCGCAGGGTTTCATCGACATTGAAACGCCGATGCTGACCAAGAGCACGCCTGAAGGCGCGCGCGATTACCTCGTGCCGTCGCGGACGAACCCGGGACAGTTCTTCGCGCTGCCGCAATCGCCGCAACTGTTCAAGCAACTGCTGATGGTGGCGAACTTCGATCGCTATTACCAGATCGTGAAATGTTTCCGCGACGAAGATCTGCGCGCTGATCGGCAGCCGGAATTCACGCAGATCGACTGCGAAACGTCGTTTTTGACAGAACAGGAAATCCGCGATCTGTTCGAAGCGATGATCCGTCACGTCTTCAAGGAAACGATCGGCGTCTCCCTGGACGAGAAATTCCCGGTGATGCTGTACTCGGAAGCCATGCGCCGTTTTGGCTCCGACAAGCCGGACTTGCGTGTGAAGCTGGAATTCACCGACATGACCGACGCCGTGCGCGACGTCGATTTCAAGGTGTTCAGCATTCCGGCCAACTCGAAGGATGGCCGCGTGGCGGCGCTGCGCGTGCCGCGTGGCGCGGAATTGTCGCGTGGTGACATCGACGGCTATACGGAATTCGTGCGCATCTACGGCGCGAAGGGCTTGGCCTGGGTCAAGGTCAACGACGTGACGAAGGGCCGTGACGGCTTGCAAAGCCCGATCGTGAAGAACCTGCACGATGCCGCGGTTGCCGCGATCATCGAACGCACGGGCGCACAGGACGGCGACATCATTTTCTTCGCAGCGGATCGCGCGAAAGTGGTAAATGACAGCCTCGGCGCGTTGCGCCTCAAGATTGGCCATTCCACGTTCGGTCGTGCAAACGGCTTGTTTGAATCGGGCTGGAAGCCGCTGTGGGTAACCGACTTCCCGATGTTCGAATACGACGAAGAAGACAACCGCTACGTGGCCGCGCATCACCCGTTCACGAGCCCGAAGGACGAGCATCTCGAATATCTGGAAACGGATCCGGGCCGCTGTCTCGCGAAGGCTTACGACATGGTGCTCAATGGCTGGGAAATTGGCGGCGGATCGGTGCGGATCTATCAGGAAGAAGTGCAGAGCAAGGTCTTCCGCGCACTCAAGATCAATGCTGAGGAAGCGCGGACCAAATTCGGCTTCCTGCTCGACGCGTTGCAGTACGGCGCGCCGCCGCACGGTGGTATCGCATTCGGGCTGGATCGCATCGTCACGATGATGGCGGGTGCCGATTCCATCCGCGACGTGATCGCGTTCCCGAAGACGCAACGCGCTACGGATTTGCTGACGCAGGCGCCAAGCGAAGTGGATGAGAAGCAGTTGAAGGAATTGCATATTCGCTTGCGTCAGCCGGAACCGAAGGTGCAGTAAAGGGACTGGAGGCGCTCGCTTCGACGTAATTGCAATAGCTGAAACGAAAAAGACGCCAATGGCGTCTTTTTCGTTTTTTGGGTTACATTCTTCGGCCAGCTTCCACGAATGGCACGAAACAATCCCACCATGCCCAAGCCGCCGAAAATTCCCGAATCCGTTCTGGTCGTGATACATACGCCCGAACTCGACGTACTCGTGATCGAACGCGCCGACCGCCCGGGGTTCTGGCAGTCCGTAACCGGCTCGAAAGATCATATTGACGAGCCCGCGGCACTCACTGCCGCACGCGAAGTGGCCGAGGAGACGGGCATCGTCGTCGGCTCCGCGGGCGTGCCGGAGCGCTCGCTGATCGATTGGCATCATCGGATTGAATACGATATCTATCCCGAATGGCGGCATCGCTATGCCGAGGGCGTGGTGCGCAATGTGGAGCACCAGTTCAGCCTGCTCGTGCCGCATGGCATTCCCGTCACGCTTTCGCCGCGTGAGCACACGGCATATGTCTGGCTGCCGTTTCGCGAAGCGGCGGCAAAGTGTTTTTCCTGGTCGAATCGCGAGGCGATCCTGCAATTGCCCGAGCGGCTCGCGGAGCACAGCCGGTGATCGGCTTCGGCGCGCCGAAAATCCGCTTCGCCCGGCTCAAGCTGGCGTTGTTTCGCGGGCGGCGTCCTGGAAGGCTTTGCTTCACCGTGGACAACACGGTGCGCCTGCTCCAAACCGGTGAGGCCTTTTTCCCCGCACTGATCGAACGCATCAATGCGGCTACCCGCGAAGTGTCGCTCGAAACCTACATCTTCTCCGACGACTCCGCCGGCCGCGCCGTTTCCGACGCGCTCATGGACGCGGCGCGGCGTGGCGTGCGCGTTCGCGTGATCACGGACGGTATAGGCAGCGTGAAAATTCCGCTATTCGATGAATGGCCGAAGGCAAACATCGAGCATCGCATCTATAACCCGCATCTATTTGGCGAGCTCGGATTTTCGCGAACGCATCGCAAGCTGGTGGTCATCGATCATCAGATAGCGTTCTGCGGCGGCATCAATATCACCGATGACTTCCAGCAAAACGGGCTCAAACTGGAGTTCGCACGCTGGGATTTTTCGATCGAAACGCAAGGCCCGGTGGTGGCGGACGTGCGCGAGGCGTTCGAGGTCCAATGGCAGCGCATTCGGCTAGGCGTGAAACCACACCGGTCGGGGCTGGAGGAGGGCGAGCAGAGCGTGGCCGAGTCGACGCGATTGAACCGCCGTGCAGCGCGCACGCGACTGCGGGCGCGGCGCGGCTTGATTCACGCGGTAGATCGGCCCTGCCTGGCGTTTGTGGCCCGCGATAACCTCTTCAA
>NZ_JBAUSA010000507.1:0-2435 GCF_049581465.1 Caballeronia sp.
CAGGTATTCATCATCGACTTGATGGAAAGCGACCGTCTGGTCCAGCGAACAGCGCCCGGTTGGACGACGTCGATCTAGGGCTGGGACGATGCCAGCGGTGTCGGCTCACCGTTTCGATAGGTATAAATCGTAATCGGCGAGTCCTTCAGATCGCGATTCTTGTCGAATCGATACTGCCCGGAAACCCCTTGGAAATCGATGCCAGCGAGCGCAGCACGATACTGTGCCGGTTCGATAGAATTAGCCTTCTGCATGGCCTGCACGACGATATTCACGCCATCGTACAACGCCGCGCTGTAAGTCAATGGATCGGTTTGGAAGCGCTGCTTGTACTCCGCCTTGAACTGCCGCCCTTCCTGCGTTTGATCGAGGACGGGGCCGCCTTGCGGACAATACACGCGCGTATCGACCGCGTCGCCGCCGAGTTTCGCCAGTTCGACATTGCACATGGCATCGCCGCCAAGCAGGTAGCCGTTCATCGCGAGGCGCTTCATCTGCTTGCGCAGCGCACCGGCTTGCGCGTAGTAACCGCCGTAGAAGATCCCTTCCGCGCCGACGCCTTTGACATGGGTGAGGATCGAGACGAAGTCGGTCGCTTTGTCGGTCGTATATTCTCGATCCACGATCTCGATGCCGTTGGCTTTGGCTGCGTTGACAAATTCGTCGGCGAGACCCTGGCCGTACGCTGTCCGATCGTCGATCACGGCAATACGCTTGACCTTCAATTGCTTTGCTGCAAATTCGCCCATGCGGCTGCCAAGCTGTGTGTCGCTGGCAGAGATGCGGAACACGAACGGATAGCCGTGTTGCGTGATCGACGGGTTCGACGCGACGGTGGCCATCACGATTCCCGCGACATTAACCAGGTTTGAGATCGGAATCGCGACACCCGAATTGAAAGGTCCAAAAATGACCTTCACATTGTCGTCGACCAGGCTTTGCGCGACCGCCATCCCGGTACGCGGATCGGCGGCGTCATCTTGCGAAACCAGTTCGAAGCGGGTCTTCTGACCGCCGATCACGAGCCCCTCGGCATTCAAACGCTCGATCGCCATCCTGACGCCGTTTTCGTCATCCTTGCCAATGGCGGCCTGAGCGCCAGTCAAGGGACCGGTCAAACCGATCTTCACGACCTGCTCGCCCGCCGTCGCGTGCACCGACACCATGCTCAAAGCGACTGCTGTCAACCAGCTTGCACCTGCGACCCTATTTTTCATCATGCTCTCCTCACATCGTGACGTATCAAATCGCCCTGCCGCCGGAGGTGGCGAACGCGTTGCGCTTTGGCTTAGAAAACATCCCATTGGGAACCCGCTCCCCGTGTGCCTTCGCGCAACCTTGGGCAGTGGAGTTGACAGCAATTCTGTGTAGCCAAATTCCCCAATAAAATGCACTATTGATGAAACACATTTCGGTAATTTCCGAACTAACCGAGGGACGGTACGATGCAAGTCCAGGACGCGGATCTAAAGCTGTTGCGGATCTTCGAAACCATCGTGCGTTGCGGCGGCTTCGCCGCCGCGCAACCGATCCTCAACATTGGCGCATCGAGCATCAGCGAATACATGTCGCAGCTGGAGACACGCCTCGGACTGCGACTGTGTGAACGCGGACGTGCGGGCTTCCGGCTGACAGACGAAGGTGCGGAGCTACACGCCGCCGCGCAACGTCTGCTCGGTGCGGTCGATACGTTTCAAATGGAAGCCGGCGCGTTGCGCAATCAGCTTTCCGGTGTGTTGCGCTTCGGCATGATCGAAGCGACCTTGACCGACAAATACTCGCCGCTGCCGGCAGCGATTCGGGAGTGCGGCCAGATGGCGCCCGACGTCCGCCTGCATGTGCAGATTGACACGCCAGGCAGCATGGAGCAGCACGTGCTGGACGGGCGCCTGCATCTGGCCGTCGGGCCATTTCCCGCGCAGATTCCCGGTCTCGACTACGTGCCGCTTTATCGGGAGGAGCAGGGGCTCTACTGCGCATCGACCCACTCGTTATACGAGCGGGCGAGCGGCCGTGTCCCAGTTTCGGTACTTAGCAAACAGCGCCTCGCTGCGCGCGCTTACCTCGGCGGCCAGGAGCTCAAGCTGCTGCACATGGCGCAGGCCGCGGCCTCGGTCGACAACGTCGAAGGCCGCGCGATGCTCATCCTGTCGGGCAACTACATCGGCTTCCTGCCGCCTCACTACGCACAGCCTTGGGTAGACGGCGGTCTATTGACCCGCATCGATCCCGAGCACTACGTCACACATCTGGACTTTCAGATCATCACGCGCAAAGGAGGCGAATCGGCGCGAGTCGTGCAGGCCTTTTGCAACCAGCTGCGTACTGCGGCCAAGGAAGTGACCCGCGCCGCGCGAAGCGGCAAATAGCTAACGGGAAAGGCTTCGTTTGACCTTGCGTTGATGCATCACGCGGCCAATCGTGTTCAGCAGCAA
>NZ_JBAUSA010000508.1:0-2189 GCF_049581465.1 Caballeronia sp.
CCGGACGAAGCCGAGCGACGCGGTTCAAAACCAACGATCACGCTCACGGCCAACGGCACACGAACGAAACGTTCGATACGCTTGAGCGCGCCTTGTTCAGCGTGATGCACGAGGCTGATAGCCGTACCCGTGCGACCAGCACGGCCCGTACGGCCGATACGGTGAACGTAATCTTCCGCGAACTTCGGCAGATCGTAGTTGAACACGTGCGTGATGCCCGGGATATCGATACCGCGAGCGGCCACATCCGTTGCCACCAAAACGCGCACCTTGCGTTCACGCAGCGCACGGATCGTGCGGTTACGCGCGCCTTGCGGCAGATCGCCGTGCAACGCAGCCGATTCGAAACCGGCGTCGGCCAGGCGGATAGCCAGTTGGTCGGCGTCGTTCTTGGTCGCGGTGAATACGATGGCCTGGTCGAGACCAGCATCGCGCAACAGGTGATCGAGCAGACGATCCTTGTGATCGCGGTCGTCGACGTAATGCACGGTTTGCGCAATGTTGTTCTGCGCTTCGAGCTTCTGGATGATCTCGATGCGTTCCGGGTTCTTCAACAGGCGGCCGGTCAGCGAGCTGATCTTGCCGTCGATGGTCGCCGAGAACAGCAGCGTCTGACGCGAAGCCGGCGTAGCAGCAACGATCGTTTCGATGTCGTCGATGAAACCCATGTCCAGCATGCGGTCGGCTTCGTCGAGGACGAGCATTTGCAGCTGCGACAGGTCAATACGACCGCGTTCCAGGTGATCGAGCAAACGACCCGGCGTGGCAACCAGGATTTCGGGGTTCTTCGCGAGCAGCATCAATTGCTGGCCATACGCGACACCACCGAGGATGCTGACCGTGCGCAACCGGCGCAGATGCTTGCCGTACGTGGTTGCAGCGGCAGTCACCTGCATGGCGAGTTCGCGCGTCGGGGTCAGGACCAGCATGGTCGGACGGGCAACCGGTTGCGTACGGCGAGCCGGGCGGGCGTTCGGGTCATGCGGTTCGCGCGGCGCGGCGGCCTTGGCTTTTTCGAGTTGCGAGAAACGTTCGATAGCGGGCAGCATAAACGCAGCGGTCTTGCCCGAACCGGTCGGGCTGGAAACCAGCAAGTCGCGGCCGGCGAGCGCAGCGGGAATCGCGCGCTGCTGAACCGGCGTCGGCACTTGATAACCCGAAGCCGTCAGGGCAGTAATGATGTCAGCGGACAGGCCGAGCGACTCGAAGCTCGGGCCAGTCTGGACGGCGATCGCAGCGGCAACGGGCGCGATCGACGAAATGGGAGCGGGTGCCGCGGGGGAAGCCGAAGCAGCAGGTGCCACGGGCGTGTCTTCACCGAGGGCCAGTGCAGCGATGGAATCCAGCGGGCTGTTGTTGGTATTGCTCGAAGTCATGTCTTTCCTTGAAACGGGGAATAAGGCGTTGGCGCCAATCGGCATACCCAAGTCGTCGGATTCAGCGAGCAAAGAAGCAGCGAGCAAATCGAAAAACGGGGGCAGCCCGCAACAATTAAGGCGAGCTTTTCGTTAGAAGCTGTATCGGATTCGACAGGCCGAGGCGGCGTTGTCGTCAGCCTGATGCATGATCGGCCGAAGAAGGCCTAGCAGGGAGGGGACAGTTTCTAAACTGGATTGGAGCATAACGCTACGTGGCGCCGCGCTGTTTGCAATACTATTGACAACTTTCGTCGATAGATTGGCTTCACAGTGAAGCGCAGGCAGCAGTATAACGGGGATTGTTGCGCTGCGCCAGATATTAAGACAGTTTGATTCAGGGGGCGCTGCTGCGGGCGTTGGGTGTTCGTGGGGGCGCTGGCGGCGAGTGTGGGGATTGGGTTGGAGGGGGTGCTGCTCGCGGAGAGTGTGGGGCTAAGGTGGAGTCCTTCTTCTAGCGTGGTCGTTCTGCTTAAGCCGGATTTTCTTGCTTATTCTGTTAGCCCCTGTCCGGGGCGGGACTTCATTTCTTTGCAAACGCGCAAAGAAACGAAGCAAAGAAACGCGTTTTAAACCGCCAATTTTTAAGTGTCGTCGGCGCTCACTCCAGGTTTTTGGCACGAACGTAGCACGGCCCCAATCATTCAACCCGCAGTCGAACACCCACCTCAAGCTCAAACGGCACGCACACGCTTCGCCTCTACGGCCCCCACCCCGTTGCCGGTAGCGTAACGCCAGCGGCAAGGCGGGCGGCAAACCACGCTGTTTTGGGTA
>NZ_JBAUSA010000509.1:0-5784 GCF_049581465.1 Caballeronia sp.
GCGTATACCTGACCCGCCTTAGAACCGCGCTCCGCTTCCTTAATCGGATCACCTTCAGTAATATCTGTGCAGCTACGCACCGCACTGGCTTCGGTCCGCAGACCAAGGCGAATCCCGTGCCCTGTCGCCTAAGAACGCCTGACTTGCCCGGAAGCATCGCCCAGCGTGTGGGCCATCGGTCGCGCACTGAAACGATACCCAAACTCACTGGTGTTGTGCCGGACACGAGACCGGCGCAACGCCTCACGCAGTCCACGGATCGACCGAGCCCATGAATCGATCACGGCCCCAAGCGCCACGCGAGATGAAACTCGCGAATCTGCCACGCAGGCGTCGAGCGCTGCTCGCCATTCCTGCGCTGGGGGCGCTTGTGCTGGTGCTGCTGTGGACGGTCATTTTTGCGCGCCTGTCCGTTGAACGGGACGCCGCCCAACACGAATCGATGGCATCGGCGGCGATCCTGTCTTCCGCCCTGGAACAGCACACAGTCAAGGCGATTCACCAGGTCGACCAGATCACCCGCTTCGTCAAATACGAATTCGAAAATACCCGCGGACAATTCGACCTGGCGCGCACCGTCGAACGCGGCGTGGTGCAAAGCGACACGCTCGTACAGGTTGCGATCATCGATGAAAACGGCCGGCTGCTCGCGACGACGGCAGAATCAAATCCGAAACCCGTCGATCTCTCCGACCGCGAGCATTTCAAGGTTCACGCGCTCTCCAACGACGACTTGCTTTACATCAGCAAGCCTGTCCTCGGCCGAGTGTCCAGGCAATGGACGCTACAGATCACGCGTCGCATGAATCATCCCGATGGCACGTTCGCGGGCGTGGTCGTGGTGTCGGAGGACCCAAGCTATTTCACCAGCGATTTCTACAACGTGGCGTCGATCGGACGCGAGGGCGTGATCGCCGTCGTTTCGGATAACGGCTCGGTCATTGCACGCAGCACCGGTCAAGCCACGGCGCCGCGCCCGGCGGACGATGCAGGCAAAAGTGGCAGGACCAGCGGCGCGTTCTCGGCAACCGGCGTGTATCCCACCTCCGAGCATGCGTCGGGAATCTATGTCGATCCAATCGATCACGTGAAGCGCATCGTGTCGTACCGGCATCTCGACGGGTATCCGCTCGGCGTGATCGTAGGGCTGTCGCAAAACGAAGAGTTCGCCGATTTCAACCATACGCGGCGCGTGTACCTGCTGATGGCGACCTTCATCTCGCTCGCCATGCTCGGCTTCTTCGCGGTGGCGACTGGACTGATCAGCAAGCTGCTCGGCCGCGAGCGCGAAATGACGCATCTTGTCGAATACGATTTGCTGACCGGCTTGCGCAACCGCTATTCCACGCTGCAGTCGCTGCGCAATGACGTCGCGCTGCGGGAAAATGTCGGCCATCTCGCGCTGCTTTTCATCGACCTCGATAATTTCAAAACGGTGAACGACACGCTCGGCCATAACGCCGGCGACATCGTGCTGCAAATGACGGCGTCGCGTCTTTCCGAGACGGTCGGCAACAAGGGCACGTTGTCGCGCATCGGCGGCGACGAATTTGTCGCGGTGGTCAAAGGCGAGGACGTCGAACGGCAGTCTGTCGACATGGCCGAAGCAATCGCGCACATGTTCCTCACGCCATTCGATGTTCGCGGCAGCGCGTTCGTGCTGCATGCGAGCATTGGTATCGCGTTGTATTCGGCTGCGAGTGAAAGCGAGATCGACTTATTGAAGAAGGCCGATCTCGCGATGTACAGCGCGAAGGATGCCGGCAAGAATTGCTATCAGTTTTATTCGCCGCAATTGGCGCATCGCGCGGATCACTTGATGAAGTGGGAGCAACAATTGCGGGTCGCGCTCGCCGAGAATCAACTGTTTCTCACCTATCAACCGAAAGTCGATCTGGCTCGCCGATGCATCACCGGGTTTGAAGCGCTTGCTCGATGGAATCATCCGCAGCATGGGCTGATTCCCGCAACCGAGTTCATTCCAGTCGCAGAGTCGACGGGGCTGATCGTACCCATCGGCGATTTCGTGATTCACACGGCTTGCCGGCAGTTGGCCATCTGGCAGGCGCAGGGTTACGACGGGTTATCGCTCGCAGTGAACATTTCCGCCGTGCAATTCTGGCGTGGCGATTTGTTCGAGACAGTCGCGACGGCGATTCGCGAGAACGGAATTGCTGCCGGCAAGCTCGAACTCGAAATCACCGAAACCGTGATGATGGAGTTTCCCGATCTCGTCGCTGAGAAAATTACGGCGTTGAAGCGGCTCGGCGTTCGGATTGCACTCGACGATTTCGGGACAGGATATTCGTCGTTGTCTTACCTGAATCGGTTTGCCGTCGATACGCTCAAGGTCGATCGCTCCTTTATCCAGGCCATACCGCACGATCGCAGTGTGTGCGTGATGGTTTCGGCGATAGTCAATCTGGCGCGGTCGCTGGGGTTGACCGTGGTCGTGGAAGGGACCGAGACGGACGAGCAGATTGCGTGGCTTTCGCGGCTTGGGCCTATCGAGGCTCAAGGGTTCCTGTTTTCTCGTCCTGTGCCGGCTGAAGGTGTGCAGGCACTGCTCGATCGGTTCGGCGTTTGCTCTTTCGATATTCTGGCTGAGGTCACGCCGGGCGATGCGGATTTGCGCGAAGCGCAGTCCCGGGCTTTTTGAGGCGGTGGAGGATGTTGTCTTGATCGGGGCTGTTTAGGAGCCTGAGTCTACGTCCCAGGCTCGGCCACATGTTCCGGCATGAGAACTTGCTTCTCAAATCAAATCAAATGCCCCGCGATAACGCCGCCACACCCACCGTTACTACGCCCAGCACAATATTGAGCAAGACCAATCTCCTGATCGTGCCTACCGCCCGCGCGCCATCCGGCCAGTTCTGCGCCTGAACGGCACGGCGAATCCTCGGGAATACGGCAAACCGGATATGCCCGAAAATCAACATCATCACGATTCCCAATCCAGCCATCGCGTGCAACGGCCAGATCGCATGACCCCCGCCATATTGCGTCAACAAGAAACCGCCCGTCAGCAGGATCACCAGCACCGACGCCGCCACCCAATTGAAAAAGCGGCCAAAGACAGACTCCCATAACGGCAAACGCAATTGCGGCGATAAATCCGCTATGGCGGGCCGCAAGCAAAAATGCGCAAATACCATCCCGCCTATCCAGACCGCCACGGCCAGGAAATGCAGGAACAACGCCACTTCAATCGCCTTATTCATCAAGTTTTCCATTGGAGGTCATGTATCAATGCTACGCAGCGTGAGTCGCGTGCAGCCGGCGCGCGCAGCCAATTGCCCGCCATTCGACTTGATCCCGTTAGTCGGGTTCAAGTTTATTCATAATATCGAAACGGGTCGCGGAATAGCGCAGGCAAATAGGCGAACGCCCCGGGCTCATACCGCAAACCCAGGGCGTCAGTTCCACCTTCCCGCCTTCCGCAGCTTTATCCCTCGAATACCGGCCGCAGGTCCGTCACCTTGATCGTCGATTCCGGCGCCTTACCCTTGCGCGCGCGCTTGCCGACATGCGCTTCGAGCCCCGCGCCCGCCAGCTTCTCGTCACGTGGTTTGCCACCGCGCCCGGTGCCGATCAGGATGACGCCACGCGCATCGATAGCCAGCGCCTGCCGCAACGTCTCCTTCGGATCGAGCGCCAGCAAAATGACGCCGCGCCCGCCGCCCGACAAGGTCTTCATCTCGTCGATACCGAACACCAGCAGGCGTCCATTGCTCGACAAGCATGCAACCTGCGTCGCGTTCGGCACGATCGGCATGGGTGCGAGCGGCGCCGCGCCTTCATCGATCGTCATGAACGACTTGCCCGCCTTCACGCGGCTCACCATGTCGCCGAGCTTGGCGATGAAGCCAAAGCCGTTACTCGATGCCAGTACCAACGCCTGGTCTGCCGCCGCCGCGAAGTAGTGCAGCAAATGCGATCCCGATTCGAGTTCGATCAGCGATGTAACCGGCACGCCGTCCCCACGGCCGCCCGGCAGCACCGCGACAGGAACGGAATACACGCGCCCGTTGCTGCCCCACGCAATCATCACGTCCGGGGTGCGCGCCAGGAAGGCGGCGTAGAGGCCATCGCCTGCTTTGAACTGGAAGCTCGCCGGATCGAGGCCATGCCCCTTCAACGCGCGTACCCAGCCCTTCTGCGACACCACCACCGTCACCGGCTCGTCGACTACGCGGACCTCGAAAATCGCGCGCTTTTCCGCCTGGATCAGCGTGCGGCGATCATCGCCGTACTGCTTTGCATCGGCTTCAATTTCCTTGATGAGCAAGCGCTTCATTGATGCGTCGCTGTTGAGCAACTCTTCGAGCTTCGCCTTTTCGCTGCGCAAGTCCTTGAGTTCCTGCTCGATCTTGATCGCTTCGAGCCGTGCAAGCTGGCGCAAGCGAATCTCGAGAATGTCCTCGGCCTGCCGGTCGCTGAGCTTGAATGTGTCCATCAGCGCCTGCTTCGGTTCGTCGGCTTCCCGAATGACGCGGATGACTTCGTCGATATTCAGAAAGACGATCATCCGCCCTTCAAGAATATGAATCCGGTCGTTGACCTTGCCCAGCCGATGCTGCGTGCGTCGCGTGACGGTCGTAAAACGGAAGCCGACCCATTCGCGCAAGATTTCGCCGATACCCTTTTGACGCGGCCGTCCATCGGCGCCGATCATCACGAGGTTGATCGGCGCATTCGATTCGAGACTCGTATGCGCGAGCAGCGAATTCACAAATTCAGTCTGGTCGATACGGCTCGACTTCGGCTCGAACACAAGCCGCACGGGCGCGTCCCTGCCCGATTCGTCGCGCACTGTGTCGAGAAGGGCCAGCAAGGTCTGTTTCGTCTGCAACTGATCCGCCGACAACGCTTTCTTGCCGAGCTTGATCTTGGGATTGGTGAGCTCCTCGATTTCCTCGAGTACTTTTTGACCCGACGCGTTCGGCGGCAGCTCGGTAATCACGAGCTGCCACTGCCCGCGCGCCATGTCCTCGATCTTCCAGCGCGCCCGCACTTTCAGGCTACCGCGGCCCGTTTCATAAGCCGCCGCAATCTCGGCCTGACTGGAAATAATCTGGCCGCCGCCCGGGAAATCAGGGCCGGGAATCAAGTCGGCAAGCGCCGCGTGATCGATCTTCGGATCGCGGATCATGGCGACCGCCGCAGCCGCGACTTCACGCAGGTTATGCGACGGGACTTCGGTCGCCATCCCGACCGCGATGCCCGATGCGCCGTTCAGCAGCAGGAACGGCAAACGCGCCGGCAAGAGCTTGGGTTCCTGGAACGAGCCGTCATAGTTCGGCATGAAATCGACGGTGCCCATGTCAATCTCATCCATCAGCAACTTGGCGATGGGCGTAAGTCGCGCTTCCGTGTATCGCATGGCCGCGGCGCCGTCGCCGTCGCGCGAACCGAAATTGCCCTGACCGTCGATCAGCGGATAGCGCATCGAAAACGCCTGCGCCAGGCGCACGAGGGCGTCATAGGCCGACTGATCCCCGTGCGGATGGTATTTACCCAGCACGTCACCCACCACCCGAGCCGATTTCACCGGCTTGGCGTTGTTGGCGAGGCCCATCTCGTTCATCGCGAACAGGATGCGGCGTTGCACGGGCTTCTGGCCGTCGGAAACATCGGGCAGCGCCCGGCCTTTGACCACGCTCACCGCATAGTCGAGATACGCGCGCTCGGCGTAATCGCCAAGCGTCAGTTTTTCGCCTTCGGGCGCGGCTTCTTGGTCCGCGAAGAGATCGTCCATCAGATTTCCAGTGTTATGCGTTGACG
>NZ_JBAUSA010000510.1:0-1652 GCF_049581465.1 Caballeronia sp.
CCCCTGAAGGTGCTGGACATGCGCAAGCCAGAAACCGCAAGCGAGAAACGCGCCCTCGCCGTCTTCCAAACTGTCGGGTCCAGCTTTGGTGCGATAGCGCAGCACCAAGCCGTCCTCCATCAAGCCATTTTCGATGGCGTGTACCGTTGCACTCACACGCGGATCGTTCGCTGGCAGGAAGCCCGTGAGTGGAATCAACAAGAGGCTCGCATCGAGCTCATCACCGCCGTAGGTTTGTGTGAACGTGTTCAGGTTTCGATTGAAGCCATGCTCGAGGACATCCTTGCGAACGCGTTCTGCAAGCCGCTGCCACGTGTGCGTCGGCGCGGGCATGCCAAAGTCTCGGGCCGAGCGCAGCGCGCGGTCGACCGCGACCCACGTCATCACTTTCGATAGGGTATAGGGCTTACGACCGCTGCGCACCTCCCAGATACCGTTATCCGGCTCGCGCCACCGCTGCTCCAGGTGTTCGACCAGACGCTTTTCGAGCGACCAGGCGTCCTCGTCGAGCGCGAGGCCTGCGCACCGGGAGATATACAACGCATTAAGGACTTCGCCGTAGATGTCGAGCTGCATCTGGCCGACCGCTGCGTTGCCGAAACGCACCGGTGCCGACTGTTCGTAACCCGGAAGCCACGGGCATTCCCATTCATCCACGCGACGTGCGCCATCGAGCGTGTACATGATTTGCAGTTGTGCCGGATCGCCGCCGATAGCCCGTACGAGCCAGTCGCGCCAACGCGCTGCTTCCTCCTGGTAGCCGCCAGCGAGCAATGCCTTGAGCGTGAAGCTCGCGTCCCGTAGCCAGCAGAATCGATAGTCCCAATTGTGGGTGGTGCCTACGCGTTCCGGTAGTGAACTCGTCGGCGCCGCGACTATACCGCCTGTTTTAAGACTCGACAGCGCCTTGAGCGTAATTAACGACCGCTGTATCGCGTCGGCATAGGACCCTGTCACCGTGCTGCGCGACGACCATTCGGTCCAGAAGGCCGCTGTGCTGTAAAGCGCGGTATCGAGATCGGGAACGGCCGGGGCTGGACCGAAAGAATCGCTGCATGTGAGGGAAAACTCTCGTTGCTCGTCCGGTCGCATCTCAAAGGTCATCCGAACGTCATTTCCATCGCAAGACAGTTCTGCAGAAGAGTCCAGCCAGAGCGCTTGAGGCCCGGCGATCAATTGCACTCGCTCGCCAGCTCTCTTGGCCCATGGAACCGCGCGCCCGTAGTCGAAGCGCACAATCAGCTCACATTCCATGCACACCGGGCCACCCTCGCAGCGGACCCGGCGCGCCAGCGTTGGCTGCGCCGCGCCCCAGACCATCCAGTCCATCAGCGTGACCGTGCCCGACCCGGTCACCAAGGTGGTCTCCAGAATAAGGCCCTCGTCGAGATAACGCCGTGCCGTCCGTATCACCGGTTCCCGAGGCGTAATGCGCCAGCATCCGTGGTGCGCGTCGCCGAGCAGCGCAGCGAAGCAGGTGTCCCCGTCAAACGTTGGCCAGCACAACCAGTCGACCGATCCCTGTCGATCCACGAGCGCGCCGGAGCGACCGTCTCCGAGCAACGCGTAATCTTCGATGCGCATCGACACGGGCTCCTCCTAGCGCTTGCTGAACCTTCGGCAAACAAGTGCGGCGGCTAGAAGCATGGTGC
>NZ_JBAUSA010000511.1:0-1656 GCF_049581465.1 Caballeronia sp.
GAATCTCGACGTCGTCGAGTCGCTGCGGCGCTCCAGCATCCAGCTGATCCTGACCCGCCATGAACAGTCTGCAGCCTTCATGGCGGCGACCCACGGCCGCCTGACAGGAAGGCCGGGCGTCTGCATGGCGACGCTCGGTCCCGGCGCGCTGAATCTGGTCACCGGCGCGGCCTACGCGCATCTTGGCGCGATGCCGATGGTGCTCATCACAGGCCAGAAGCCCATCATGACGGCACACCAGGCGCGCTTCCAGATCGTCGACATCGTCGCGACGATGAAGCCACTGACCAAGGCGTCCCGGCAAATCGTCAGCGGGGCCAGCATTCCGACCGTGGTCCGTGAAGCGTTCCGATTGGCTGCAGAAGAGCGACCCGGTCCCGTTCACCTCGAACTGCCGGAAGACGTAGCCGCCTCTGAAGTTAGCGACGACGTGGCTCTCGTGCCGCTGCATCCCGTCGAGATCCCGGTGGCGCAGGAGGCTGCTATCGAACGGGCGGCGGCTTTGCTGATGAAGGCCGAGCGTCCGCTGGTCATGTTCGGCGCCGCAAGCAACCGGCCCCGGCTCGCGGGTCGGCTGACGGAGTTCATCCGGCGCACCGGCATCCCGTTCTTTACCACGCAGATGGGCAAGGGCACGGTCGGCGCGATCGGCAGCGACGAGGCCGCCGAACTATGGATGGGAACGGCAGCGCTCAGCGAACGCGACTATTTGCACGAGGCAATCGACCGCGCCGACCTGATCCTTGCAATCGGGCATGACACGGTCGAAAAACCGCCGTTCATCATGGGAGCGAAGGGGCCTCAGGTCATTCACGTGGGATATACGCCGGCCAATGTCGAACAGGTATTCTTCCCGCATGCCGAAGTGGTGGGCGACCTCGGCCTGAGTCTTGCACGGCTTGCCGAACTGGTTCATGGCAAGCTTCCGAACGCGGCAGCACTCGCGCCGCTGCGCGAAGGTATCCTGACGCGCACGATGGACCGGGCAAATGAATCACGCTTTCCATTGACGCCGCAACGTATCGTCCACGATGTACGCGAAGTCATGCCGGCGGACGGCATCGTCGCGCTCGATAACGGCATGTACAAGATCTGGTTCGCGCGGTGCTATCGGACGCGCAATGCCAACACCCTGCTGCTCGACAACGCATTGGCGACGATGGGGGCAGGCTTGCCGTCGGCCATGATGGCCGCGTTGCTCTACCCTGCCCGGCGCGTGATGGCCGTGTGCGGCGACGGTGGCTTCATGATGAACTCGCAGGAACTCGAGACCGCCGTCAGGCTGAAGCTCAACCTCGTAGTCCTGATCATCCAGGACAACGCCTACGGAATGATCCGCTGGAAACAGGCCGTCGACGGCTTCACGGATTGGGGCCTCACATACGGCAACCCCGATTTCGTGAAATACGCCGATGCCTATGGCGCCAAAGGACGACGCGTAGAATCGGCCGAAGGGTTGGCCCCGGCATTGGAAGCGGCGTTCCGCGAAGGCGGTGTGCAGTTGGTCATCGTGCCTGTCGACTACTCGGAGAACAGGCGCGTCCTGGTCGACGAACTCAAAAGCCGGGTCATGGAGGTCGGACAATGATGAACGCGCGGCGCTCGGTTACACTCGGTGAAGCGCTTTCAGCACACCCTGGCGCTGCTGCGTTGACC
>NZ_JBAUSA010000512.1:0-2748 GCF_049581465.1 Caballeronia sp.
GCCCCAGTCGGCGGCGAGCGTGCTTTCGCTGCGCGCGGAAATCAGGCCATGCCGCACGAGCCGGCCGAGCACGGTCAGCGACGCATTGCGCGCAATACTCAATTCAAGCGCGAGGCCTTGCGCGCGCCGGTCCTCCGGCACAAGCGCGAGTCCCGCACGGACCGCCGCTTGCGGACGGCCCAACTGCAGCGGTTTTCCGGCGACCTGGACTTCACCCGCATCCACCGGGTCGATGCCGAAAATTGCGCGTGCCACTTCGCTGCGCCCGGCGCCTACCAGTCCGGCCAACGCAACGATTTCGCCTGCGCGGACTTCAAAGGACACATTCTTGAACACGCCTTCACGGGTCAGTCCACGCACCGCCAGGCGCACCTCGCCTGGCGCGACATCGGCTTTCGGATAGAACGTGTCGAGATCGCGCCCGACCATCTTGCTCACGATCGAGTCGATGGTCATGTCGGCGGTCATTGCGTCGAAGACTTTCAGGCCGTCGCGCATGATCGTCATGCGCTGCGTCAGCGCGAACACCTCGTCGAGCCTGTGCGTGATGAACAGGATGGCGGCATTGCGTTCACGCAACCCACGCACGATGGCGAACAGACGCTCGACTTCGGTCAGCGACAACGCGGCCGTTGGTTCATCCATGATCAGTACGTTTGCGTTCAGCGACAACGCCTTCGCAATCTCGACCACCTGCTGGTCCGCAATGGACAGCCCGCGCACGAGCCGTTGCGCGCGCAGGTTCACGCCGAGCGATTGCAAGAGTGCGTCGACTTCGCGGTTCATTTCCTCGTAGCGAATCCGGCCGAGACGATCCCGCGGCTGGCGACCCATATAGATATTTTCGGCAATGGAGAGATCGGCGAAAAGCGTAGGTTCCTGATAGATCACGGCGAGCCCGGCATCGCGCGCCTCGGCCGGATTGGCGAACATGCGCGCCTGGCCATCCACGAGCAACTCGCCTGAATCGGGTTGATAGACCCCGGCAAGAAGTTTCACCAGCGTCGACTTGCCCGCGCCATTTTCGCCAAGCAACGCATGCACTTCTCCCGGCCATAACGCGAGACTGCCGTCGCCGAGCGCGCGCACGCGTCCGAATGATTTGCTCGCGTGCCTGAGTTCAAGCCGCGGCGTTTTGCTGTCGGTCATGCGTGTCTCCTTCAGATGCGATAGATACGCTCTGCGTTGCCTTTGAACAGCGCATCCTTTTGTGAGGCACTCGCGTCGCTCACGATTGCCGCATAGGCGTTCCACAGTCCGGCATAGGTAGCGAACAAGCGGTCGACCGGGAAATTCGACGCGAACATCGCGCGATCGGTGCCGAATGTATCGATGGTTTCCAGCACATACGGACGAAAGCTTTCCACGCTCCACTGATGATCGAACATGGCGAGGCCGCTTATCTTCACAGCAACGTTCGGACATTGCGCCAGCTTGCGCATGCCATCGCGCCACTGGCGGTAACCAGCTACCGATCGGCGGTCGACAAACATGCCCGCGTGGTTCACGATGAATTGCGTGTCGTGATGCTCACGCGCCAGTTCCACGGCCTCGTTCATCTGCGACGGATAAAGCTGCAAATCGAACGACATTGAATGAGTCTTTAGCAGCCCAAAATTCTTGCGCCATTGGGGCTCGCGCATGTAATGCCGCCCCACGTAGTCATACAGCGGCTCGTGATGCACGTTCAAAATCTGGCGAATACCTCTCGTATTGGCAAACGCCGCGTGTCCTTCCAGCACTTCCTGCACGTTCTCCGCGGATAAATCCGCACCCGCCACAATCGCGTTCGGCTTGCCGTGACCTTCGTTATCCGCCACGCTTTGCAGCCAGCGGGTTTCCTCGACCGGATCAGCCGGGTCGTGATTCGCGTCCACATGCACGAGCTTCAGTATTTCTATCGGGCTGGCTTCGCCGAGCAAATCGCCGATCAGGTAGTCATGCTTGAGATCCTGTGCATCGCCGACGAACGACGTGCCCGGCTCTTCAAGCCACGGGTAGCGATGGCCCTTCAAATCCCATAGGTGAATATGCGGATCGACAACCTGCATGAACGTCTCCTCGTGCCGGCGAAAGGCTTGTCAGGGTAGATGGAAGATCGGCACGAGCGCGGTTTGCGCAGGTGAGCGATCAGGATTCGTTTCCATCAGGTCGGCCATGCTGTCCCACCATTTGCGCATGATGGGCAGTTCGGGCAAGGATTCCATTGTGTGGTGCGGCTCGCGCTTGAGCGTAGCGAACAATTGCCCGCTCGACTCGTCGAGAAAGATCCAGTAGTCGCGAATGCCCGCGTGACTCAACGCCTGGGCAAGTTCGGGCCAGATCTCGCGATGACGCCGCTCGTATTCATCGCGCATGCCTGCCTTGAGGGTCATCCTGAACGCAATCGTCTCCATTGCGGCTAGCCTTTTTTAAGTGTTGATGCCGAGTGTGTTCGCGGCTTTTGTGCTACGACTATAATTCGCCAGCGATAACACTACAATCCGAAGTTGGGATCAACCGATCGCAAAACCGAATCGCCCAGGCGAATGCACGATGAACCAGAACGTCTCCCAGATTGCGTTGATCAACCGCCTCAAATTCAAGCACCTTGCTTTGCTGGTCGCCCTCGATGACGCACGCAACCTGCATCAGGCAGCGGACGCGATCAACGTTGCACAGCCGAGCGCGAGCCGGATGCTGAGCGACATTGAGGAAGCGTTCGGCTTCCTGCTGTTCGAGCGCAACGCGCGCGGCATGCAGCCCACG
>NZ_JBAUSA010000513.1:0-5649 GCF_049581465.1 Caballeronia sp.
GAAGCTAAAATTCTCGTCGAAAATCGGCGATAGCTTTTCAAAAGGTGCCTACGAGTGCGCACCAGCGCCTACGGCGCGTCTCCAAAATCTTGTCCCGCAGTTCTTCTCTTCAACGTCTTTGGAATTAAATGATGCAGACGGCTACTGTGAAGCGGTTCGACGATGGGAAGTGTTTTGGCTAAGAGCACGCTTAGTTCATGCCGCACGCGACAATGCTTGATTTACCCGCGCTCTCCACGCGCCTACGTACTACAGTTAATTTGCCGTCAGGACAGCGCGCCATGAAAACGCATTTGCTACAACAAGATTCGCTCCTTGCTATCTGGCGCACGTTAGCGGTTCGGCGCGACTTCGCTGTCCCCGGATTTGAACTCAGCCCGACCGGCGATATTTTGGTTCGGGACGAAGACCCCTGGCATCAAATATTTAAAACCGACGTGTTTTGCCAACTCGCCACCCAATTGGGTCCCCGCGTGGCGTTACGCCTCCCTGTTATCACCCGGTCTTTCGGTGTCCTCGTTCCTGATGTCGTCTGGATGCCAGATGAAAAGTGGCCCGACGATGATGCGGAGCAAGCGACCAATCCCTTGACCTTCGCCCCGGACCTGTGCGTGGAGGTGCTGTTCGGCAATGCCGTGTGTGCGGTCAGTCTCGACAACAGGATTCAGGCCTACCTGCGTAGCGGAGCGCAAGAAGTCATCGTCGTGGGAGCCGATGGGACCGTCGAGTTTCGGGGCCGCGAAGGCGTACGCGGGCGTTCGGTGTTCAACGTGACGCTTGACCTCGGTACCTCCTACTTCTTCGCGGCAGGGTCTGAACGGCGCCCGCTGCAGACCCGCAGCGCAGAGCCACTTCCGAAAAGTTGATGCACGCAGTCAGGCTGTCGGCGGCAGAAGGCCTGCGACGAGCTGGGCCTGAGCCTGCGCACGTTCCAGCGCTGGGCGGGCGACGGTGACGCGGTGCACGCCGATGGTCGTACCACGACCGAACGGCCGCCGCCGAGTAACCAGCTGAGTGAGGCCGAACGGCAACAGATTCTTGAGGTAGCCAATAGTGCGGAGTTTGCCAGCTTGCCGCCCAGCCAGATCGTGCCAAGCCTGGCGGATCGCGGATCGCGGAGTGTATGTCGCGTCGGAATCGAGCTTTTACCGCGTGCTGCGGCGCCTCGCAGCAGCACCACCGGGGGCGTGCGCGCAAGCCCTCGACCCGGGTGGTGACCAGTCATTGTGCGACAGCGCCGAATCAGGTCTGGTCGTGGGACATCACGTGGCTGCCGGCGGCGGTCAAAGGACAGTACTACGACTGGTACATGATGCTGGACGTGTTCAGCCGCAAGATTGTTGCTCACGAAGTGCATGAAGCCGAATCGGCGGAACTGGCCGCGTTGCTGATGCGGCGTGCCAGTCTGGCCGAGGGCCTGGCAGGACGTCCTCTGGTGCTGCACTCGGATAACGGCAGCCCGATGAAGGGTGCGACGATGCTTGCCACTCTGGAGAACTTGGGGGTTGCGGCCTCGTTTAGCCGGCCGCGTGTGAGTAATGACAACCCGTACGCAGAGTCGCTGTTCCGCACCTGCAAGTACCGGCCCGAGTACCCACGCAGGCCGTTCGGCAGCGTGGATGAGGCCCGTGCCTGGACGCAGAAGTTCGTGCATTGGTACAAACAGGAGCACAAACAAAGCGGCCTGAAATTCGTCACGCCGGCGCAGCGCCACAACGGAGTAGCCGCCGCAGTGCTTGCGCAACGTGAAGCCGTTTATGCAGAGGCCAGGCAGCGCAATCCACAGCGTTGGTCCCGGTCGACGCGCAATTGGGAATTGAAGGATGAAGTCTGGCTCAATCCGGAGCGTATGCAGCCGGAAGAACTAAAGCAGTTTGCTTGAAGTGACGCGACAACTACGTTGACAACCGCCGTACCCGAAAGCACGCTTGATGTCCTCGCAAGGCTCGCCCGACTGGACACTGATCGACTTGTGCGAATTCAAACGCCGTCGGACTGGATGGTAGATCGCCACGACCTACCGTATTGCTTCAGATGCCTGCTACTCAATCCGCTTGACGTCACCGCCCCTCGCTGGAAGCGGCGATGGCTCGATCCAGGTATCAACGTTTGCGAAGAACATGGGACAGACCTGGAGCAAATTCCAGCATCGATTCCACGGCGAGCATGGAACATGAATCGCCTGCTTTCACTCGTCAGCAAATATCGACGTCGGCCCTCCGGAATCCAGCGGTCTAAGCGATATTGGCAAAATTAGCGTACCCATTAGCATAATTAACGAAGCTCAACAATTGCTTTGGTAGTCTTCATCGTCACAATGTGGTACTTCCAGAGCAAGCCTTAGGTATAAGCCAAGTCGCCGTGCGCATCTCTCTAACCAATATCCGGTCGTTACCGATCGCGAGTCTCGTTCTTTCCGAACGCCCCAAAGCACACTAAAACAGCCTTCGGTTTACGCGCAGTCTGGCTTCGGAAATCCCATATAGTGAATGCGAGTTTCTGCCTTTAGTATTCCGGACATGAATTCATAGCGGCTCGTCCTTGGGTTCGAATCGCAGTGGCTAGGCTGTGGCCAAATGCTTCTTCGAACGGATGTTGGCAGCCTGACCTGCTCCATGAACACCGCCACCCGGAATGTAGTAACGCCCGTTTTTAGAGAGGAAGACATGCAACAGACACAGTTCGGCAGCCTCGATCATTTCCAGAAAGGTTCCGTCGAAGTCATCAAGGGCAAGCCTGAGCACTACGCGATGTCGAACGTGTTCGAAGTCGCGAAAAAATCGGCGCCCTTCGAGAAAGTCGTCGTCGGCAAGAATCTCAAGTATGTGATCGAGACGTTGCGCGCAGAAGGTTCGTCGCCGTGGTTCGCTGCGTCGCACGATGAGTTTGCGGTCGCGCTCGATGGCGAGATCGATGTGTACTTCATCAAGCCTTCGGATGGCCCGCTTGTCGATGCCCAGACGGAAGGCACCGTGCAACTGGCAGGCAAGCCTTCGGGCCAGTCGATGGGCTATGTGCGTTTGAAGCGCGGCCATCAGGCGCTGCTGCCTGCCGGCGCTGCGTATCGCTTCGAAGCGGTGAAGCCGGGCGTGCTGCTCGTGCAGACGATCCTCGGACGCTGCTCGGTCGAGAAGTGGGCCGAGATCTGCATTCACTGACCATCATGCCCATCGATCATTCTCTGGAGTCAACCATGGATAACGTAACCGGCCTGCACGTCACCGCGACCAACCCTGATTCCGTCACCGGCTACCGCAGCTTCCGCCTCGGCGACTTTGAATTCAGCCGCGATGCGTACTTTGCGACGATTCGCTGGCCGTCGAAAGGCGAGACGCGCTCGCATCAGATTCACGCCGACGACTTCCTGCGCGCGATGATGCGCGACGTCGCGTGGGGCTTCTTTTACGGCTGGGTCAACTTCGATGAAGTGATCGGCACGCGCAACCATTACGGCAAGGTCGACCTGTATGCCGGCGCGTATAACGCGAACTACAAGCAAGCGGGTATCGACCACATGCAGCAGTTCGACACGCCGCTCATCATGGCGACGTTCAAGGCGATCCTGAAGGACTGGGTCAACGAAGGCTTCGACCCGTTCGCGGCACCTGAGGAAACTGGCTCGGCCTTTGGCACGAAGCACGGCGACAACAGCGCCGCCATCGAGCGCACACGCATCGCGACCAGACGCATGCCCGGCATACAGGGCGACTCGCCGCTGCGCGACGATCTGCCCGTGAACCGACAGTTCGGCGACGTCATGCAGGATGAGCCGGAGATTCACGCTGAACCCGGTTTCGAGCAGGCACTGCATGCGTTCAGCCTGTTCAAGTATCTGTCGCGCTCGGACGTGACGTGGAATCCGTCGGTCACCTCCGTGTGTCAGCAGAGCCTCTTTTGCCCGACTACCGAAGAATTCGTGTTGCCGGTTTTTCATGGCAACGATCGCGTCGAGTGGTTCTTGCAACTGTCCGACCAGATCATCTGGGATGTGGCCGACAAGGACAGCGGCGAGCCGCGTGCACGCATCACGATGAACGCCGGCGATATCGCCGCGATGCCGGCCGATATCCGCCACAAGGGCTATTCGCAGAAGCGCTCGATGCTACTCGTGTGGGAAAACGCGACGCCCGACCTTCCGAAGCGCTACGAAAGCGGTGAACTGCCGCCGTATCCGATCCAGATGTAACTCTTTCAGGCATTTCCCCGACCTTAGTCGAATGGCGCCGAACACCGCCGGCGCCACGGGGAATGTCACGTCCAGGCTTTCCGCCCGGTCTCACTTGCGCAGGACTGACATGCAAACGCAACTCTTTATCGGTGGCCGCTTCGTACCGGCCGCAAACGGCGAGACGCTCGCCACGCTGAATCCGCACGACAACTCGGTGATTGCCGAAGTGTCGATGGCCGGGCCCGCCGATATCGACCGGGCTGTCGCGGCAGCAAAGGCCGCGTTTCCGAAATGGAGCAATCTCGCGGCGGCTGAGCGCGGGCGTCTTCTGCTGAAGCTTGCGGATGCCATCGAAGCCAACGCAGACCGGCTTGCACGTCTCGAATCGCTGGATACGGGGCATCCGATCCGCGATACGCGCCACCTCGACGTGCCGCGCACCGCTACCACGTTCCGCTATTTCGGCGGGATGGCCGACAAGTTCGAAGGCTCGGTGATCCCGGTCGAACAGGGCTTTCTGAATTACCTGACGCGCGAGCCGGTCGGTATCGTCGGGCAGGTGGTGCCGTGGAATTTCCCGCTGATGTTCACAAGCTGGAAGATGGCGCCCGCGCTCGCCGCCGGCAATTGCGTGATCATGAAACCGGCGGAACTGACGCCGCTCTCCAGCCTCGCCATCGCCGAGCTGATGGCCGAAGTGGGTTTTCCGGAAGGTGTCGTCAACATCCTTCCGGGCCTCGGCCATGTGGCAGGCCAGTACATGGCCGAGCATCCGGAGATCAGCAAGATCGCGTTCACGGGTTCGACGGCGGTGGGTCGCAAGATCGTTCAGGCGTCGAGCGGCAACCTGAAGAAGGTTCAACTGGAACTCGGCGGAAAGGGCGCGAATATCGTGTTCGGCGACGCGAACATCGATGCCGTCGTGCAAGGTTCCGCCTTTGCGATCTTCCACAATCAGGGGCAGGCGTGCATCGCCGGATCACGGATGATCGTGCATGAATCGATCGCGGATCAAGTGCTCGAAAAGTTCGTCGCACTGAGCCGCACGATCAAGATCGGCGATCCGCTCGATCCGTTGACGGAGATGGGACCGCTCACGTCGCGCCAACACCGCGACCGTGTGCTGTCGTTCGTCGACATCGCGCGCGAACAAGGTGGACGCGTGCTCGCAGGCGGAAAAGCGCCCGATGCCGCGGCGCTCGCGAACGGCTGCTATGTCGAGCCGACCATTGTCGAAGCGAAGCCGGAACATCGCGTATCGCAGGAAGAAGTCTTCGGGCCGTTCATGACGGTCACGACTTTCCGCACCGATGAAGAAGCGCTCGCGATTGCAAACGGCACCGAATACGGTCTTGGCGCGGGTCTCTGGACACGCGATCTGCAACGCGCGCATCTGATTGCGCGTGAGATCCGCAGCGGCATGGTGTGGATCAACTGCTATAAACGCGTGAGCCCGGGGTCGCCTTTCGGTGGCGTCGGGG
>NZ_JBAUSA010000514.1:0-1567 GCF_049581465.1 Caballeronia sp.
AAACAGCGCCACCAGATCGGGCGCGACGGCTAACAGGAGCAAGCACGCAAGGGAAGCAATTACGCCGGCCATCCGGCTCGTCGCGCCTGCTCTCATATTGAGAAGCGACCGGTTGAAGGACTGGTAGCCGACCATCCCGCCCAGCATCCCGCTCGCGATGTTGGCGAGGCCGGCCGCCCGCATCTCGCGGTTCAGATCGATGTCGTCGCCGGTCGCCGCGCCAATCGCGGTCGAGTTCATCAGGATAGTGATTGCCGCAACCGACGTAACCACCAGCGTCTCCAGTAAGTGCGCACCAATCGCAGACCAGTCGATATCGCCATGTCCGAGCGATGCAAGCGATGTCGGTAAATGCAGTTCCGGAATCTGGAGGGAGCGCAGCGGTACGTGCGCAAGCAGCAGGCCCATGTGGTGGGCATCGTCGATCGAAAGACCCGCCGCGAAGAGCATCACGTAGAAAAGCCCGACGCCTGATGCAAGCGTGAGCGGCAGCACGGCAGCGTGGTTGCACACACGCGAGAGAATCGTGAGCAAGACGCCGACAATCACGGCAGGTGTCCACGCGAGCCAGTGCAGATGCGCCAGCAGCGCGAGTAGTGTGCGCCAGTGCGGTGCCTCGCCCGTCAGCACACGGAACGCGCCCGCCAACAGCAGATATCCGGTGCCGGCAAGAAAACCGCCTACGACCGGATACGGCAGGAACTGCAACGAGCGACTGCGCCTGGACGAACCGATCGCATACAGGATGACGCCAGTTACGATCGAACACACCGCAATGGCGACCAGCACCGTCAACAGGATCATTTGGGGGGAACCGCCGTCGGCGCGCACGCTGCTGGCGACGCCGGCCGCGACGCCAGCGAGAAATGCCGTCGCATTGCTGTCCGGGCCGCCAATGTTCATACGCATGGAACTCGTCAGCGCGATCACGAGAGCGGTCACGACGCAACTGACAAGCGCGGTCGGCACCCCGAGCGCGGCGTAGCGCGCAAGATCGGCGCTGAAAATCATGGTGCCGAGGCTCATCGCATAGCAGAGCATCACCATCGTAGAGACTGCGGCGGCCGTCATATCGCCAAGCAGGCCGGTGAGGCGCGGATCTCTGCGCACAGCGTTGGCGGAACCGGTGGTGCCTCGCTTCACAGCGCGCTCCCGGGGAGTGGGGGTCGACTCCTGACGCAACGAGTATCGGCCGCTGCCCCTTCCCGTGTCAATTTGCCAGCGTACGCGTCACGCGCCCACTTACTAGCCTCTTCAGACAGGCGCGAACTACACTGTGTATAGGGCGTGAGCGCCGCGCATCCGGCGGCGTGCGGGTTGGCGGGGGAAACCTCCTTGGGCGACGAAGATGGATATCGATCAGTGGCTCGATGCGCTGGAACTCGGGCAATATGCACGCGCGTTCGCGGCGAACGATATCGATCTCGCCGTGCTGCCCCAACTGACCGATGCTGACCTGAAAGAACTCGGCATGCTCTCGCTGGGTCATCGCAAGCGCCTGCTGGCGGCGATTGCAGGACTTGGCGCCGCAGCATCGGCCGTCGCGCCGGTGGCCACCCAGGTGCCC
>NZ_JBAUSA010000515.1:0-1992 GCF_049581465.1 Caballeronia sp.
CAGCACCACCGAACCCCCACCGCCTCCGGTTGTCGCGAAGGGCGCGTGGCTTGCGTGGCCGGCGCAGGGCAACATCATTACGAAGTTCGGCGAGAGCGGCAGCAAAGGGATCGATATCGGTGGAACGGTCGGCGAGCCGGTGAGGGCCGCGGCGGCGGGGCGCGTGGTCTACGCAGGCACGGGTTTGCGGGCTTATGGACAGATGATCATCGTCAAGCACAGCAACGATTACCTCAGCGCATACGCCCATAACAGCAAGCTGCTGGTGAAGGAAGGCGATACGGTGCGCCAGGGGACCATCATTGCGGAGATGGGGACCGGTCAGAACGACAAGCCGTTGCTGCACTTCGAACTGCGCAAGTCGGGCCAGGCGGTCGATCCGGTGCCGTCGCTGAAAAAGGGCGGTTGATCGTGGTCAGCAAGAAGTCGCGCAGCGGCCGGCGCGCCGCCTGAACCCTGAAGCGGAGCCCGGATGAAAAAGATCCTGCTTGCGGCCACGTTCGCCGCTGTGTTCCTGAGCGGCTGCAATGACCAGCAAAACGCGGACGCCATGAACAAGCTCAAGTCGATCTTCAATGCCGTCAAACCTGATGTGTTGTTGCTGAAGGACTTGACGCCGGGTGTGACGACCGAGGCGCAGATCCGCGATCAGATGGGCGAACCGGATACGGCGCGAACCTTCACCGATGGTTCCAAACGCCTCGAATATCCGCGTGGTCCGGCGGGCACGACCACGTATTTTGTCGATATCGACGCGAACGGTCGTTTTGTGTCCGTCACGCAGGTGCTGACGGCAGCGAACCTTGCGAAGGTTCGGCCGGGCATGACGCAGGATGAAGTCCGCCGGTTGCTCGGAAAGCCGACCAGCATTGCGGAATATCCATTGAAACGGGAGCGCGTGTGGAGTTGGCATTGGCTGGAGGACGGCGTGAATCGTGACGCGATGTTCAACGCGCATTTCGGTCCGGACGGCATTGTGGTAACAACGTCGCGCTCGGATTCGGAAGCGAACGGCGGGCGTCACTGAGCGCCTTTCGAACCGCGAGTCGCAACCTATGGATACTGATGAACACTCCCAAATCAGGATTTACGCGCGAGCGCGAGCGCGAGCGTGACGCGTTGATTGCGCAGGCGACACGCCATCGCGCGGATCGTGTGTTGGTACTCGAGGATGCGGGCGTAAGCTGGCAGTGCGGGCGCGGACATGCGTGGGATGACGCTCAAAGTCCTGCGCAGAACGTGCGCTGCATGAATTGTGCGTCGCAGAGGCGCGAATTGCAGACGGAGCGGCTTCACGCTTTGGCCCAGGAACGCGGAGGGCGTTTGCTGTCGGCGGCTTATCTCGATGCGTCTACGCCGCTTGCGTGGGAGTGCGCATTCGGCCACCGCTGGAATGAGACCGCGGACGTGGTGGCGAGGCGCTGGTGCGCAGAATGCGTGCGACGTCGCGTGTACGACGGAACGCCGGCGTGTCGATCGGAAGAGTCGACCAGGCGAGGGTGACGACTCGGAGTAGCAATAGGGTAAGGATTTTGCTTAGTTATCCATTCTATATATATTGCAGCGGTGGCTCATTGCGTCGATGCCGTTTTCTCAGCAGGATTTGAAGGCGGCACGCATCTCAGCGTAGCAGGATCAATTGCGGCACGGCGTTCGAGCCACACCATACGATCGCATTTTGCTCATGCCGCACGCCGAGCACCTTCGCATCTTCCATGGGCATTCCCAATATCAAAATGCTCGGTTCGCCCGGCCACGTGCCCGACGGATGCCTTCCGACGCCCCTGACGTAGTCAAACCCAGTGCGTCGAATCTCGTCTTCGAGTGTTGCTTGACGGTCTGCGTTCTTCGCTGCGTCGATGGCACGGCTAAACGGATTCACCGCCGTCACATACGCGCTGCATTCAACGCGGTGCGCTCGATGGAGGTCGGCAAGCAAACGTTCCGCGACGCCGATCATGAGCGTGAAGGGATTTTCGCCCAGGATGCAAT
>NZ_JBAUSA010000516.1:0-6813 GCF_049581465.1 Caballeronia sp.
TGGGTGCGTGTGGCAGGAACGTTGCCGCCGAGGTGCTTTGATACAGCAGACCACTGTCAAGTACTCCGTAGAGCGTGACCGACGATTGGGCATGCGCGGTGGTCGCGAACATCACCAGCGCCGCAGTGCCGCTCAATTTTAATTTCAACTTCGACTTCAGTCTCATTCTGTCTCCTTCAAATTTTCGGTTTATGGGTTGTTGCTTTAATGAAAATGGGGTGCTGCCGGCTGAGCGGGTGAGGCCAAATGGGAGTAGAGGAGCCGCTCAGCGTGTGGCCCGCTCGCGCAGGGCGTCCAGGCGATCCAGATCGCTGGAGTAGTTGCGCTTGCCGATGAAAAACGCGGCCGCGGCGACCAGAGGCGCAAACGGAACGAGTTGCAGCGCACCGAGCAGCCCGATCCGGTCGGCGACGATGCCCGTCAGGATGGCGGCGGGTGCCAGGCCCAGCAGGTTGTTCGCCAGCGTCAGGGTGGCAAACGCGGACGAATGAATCGACGGCGGGGTGAGGTTCGCGACCATCGCGCCGGAGGGGCCGCTCGCGCCTGCGCTGAAGAACATGCCGGCGCCGATCAACACGAGTTGCAGCGGACCCGCGGGCACGCGGAAACCAATCGCTAGCAACGTGAAGGACAACAGGCAGATAACGATCGCGGTGCCCCACTTCCTTTCCCGCGCGTTCTTGGCGAGCCGGTCGGCAAGATTTCCACACACCACCATGCCAAGGCCCGTCACCAGCACAAACACTGCCGCGCTCATTGCAGCCTTGCCGGTGGCCATGCCGTAGTAGCGGTTCAGGAAGCTCGGCATCCACGCCCAGACAGCAGCAGGAAGCAGCAGATGGAGGCCGCTGCCGACGTAGGCACACACGACTGACTTCGTCGAAAAGAGCCCCTTCATCAACGCGCGAAAACTCATGCGCACGCCGAGCCCATGATTGCCCATGCTCGCCGGATGGAGCGGCGCAAGACGCTTTTCGGTCACTACAAACCGGTAGACGATGACCAGCACGATTCCCATGGCCGCCATTGCGCCGAACGCCGGACGCCAGCCCAGGTGAGCCGCGACCGCACCACCGAGTGCCATGCCCAGCACGGAGCCAAACGCGCCGCCCGCCATGAACGCGCCGGTGAGCGTGGAGCGCAGCCGCGCCGGAAAGATGCTTAGGACAACCGCGATGCCGACACTGCCGTAAGCGGCTTCGCCGATGCCTACGAAGGCACGCGCGAGCAGCATTTCGCCGTAGTTCGTCGCGAGCGCGCAGCCCAACGTCGCGAGACTCCACATCGCCGCCATCAGGATGATGCTTTTCACGCGGCCCCAGCGGTCGGCAAGCACCGATAGCGGGAACGTGAGCACGCCAACCATCAGCGCGACCACGCTGCTAAGCGAACCCAGCCGTGTGTCGGAAAGCCCCCATGCGGCCTTGAGCAGCGGAAACACGGCATTCAACACCTGCCGCGACATGTAGTCGGAGAGCAATAAGCCAACCGTCAGGGCAAATACCACCCAGGCATAGGGGCGCACATCTGCTTGTGTTGCTGAAACATCGCCCGTGATGGGCTCTGCGTGCTGCATGAGCATCATTCGTCTCCTTCGCGTTAATCTCGTTATAGCGGTCGTCTTTGCCCGAAGCAAAATACGGCCGATTATGGATACCCGGCATAGTTGAAGCGTTCTTGCCAGTGACAATCCCGCGCCCGAGTTCAACGCGCGAAGCGCGTGAAAACATTCCGGGACGAAACAAACATGGTGCTCGTACAATACGACCAACATGTATTACTTTTTTATGATTAGGCGCCATTCTTTTAGCGATCGATGCCACTGCGCGTAAACACCGGTGTTCGTTAAAGCAGGCATCTCACTGTCCGAAGGCGGGGCGCCGACCGTGTGGGGCCTGCGAAGGGACTAGCGATGGAAACGATGCTGCGCTCGGTAGCCATGAGCGGTTATTTCGATGTGACGCGGCGGCTCGGACTGAATCCGGTCGAGCTCGTGCAGCAACTCGGGATCGATCCCGCGGCGCTAGCGAATCCGGATGATCGCGTCTCGGCCACCGCGTGCTGCTGGTTACTGGAACTCACGGCTGACAAGGCGTCGTGCCCTACTTTCGCGCTGCAAATGGCTGAAACCCGGCAGAAATTCGGGACCGGCGTGATCAATGTCCTGCTCGCGCACAAGCGCACGCTGCGCGAGGTGTTGCTCGCCGCCGCCGAGTTCCGGCATCTGCTCAACGAAGCCCTGGCCGTGTACATCGAGGACGCAGGGGAAACGGTCACCATCCGGGAGGAACTCGTCGTCGATCCGGGTACGCCTACCAAGCAGGCGATCGAACTCGCAGTGGGTATCCTCGCGCGCCACTCCAGTGCGCTGCTGGGCAACTACTGGAAACCGCGCGCCGTGCATTTCACTCACCGAGGGCCTGCTGACCTGACCTTTCATCGGCGCTTCTTCGGCTGTCCGCTGGAGTTCGGCAGCGATTTCAACGGATTCGTGTGCGCGGCCGCCGGGCTCGACTACCCTAATCCGGCCTCTGACCCAGAACTGGTTCGATATGCCGAGAGCCTCGCTACTCCGCTAAACGTAGCGGGCGCAGAGTCGATCGCGCTGGAAGTGCGCAAGGCGATCTACCTGCTTCTGCCCGTCGAGCAGGCGAGCGTCGAGCTGGTTGCTCGCCATTTACGCCGGAGCGTGCGCACCATGCAGCGGCAGCTTGGATCGGCCGATACCAGCTTCTCGGCACTGGTCGATGAAGTCCGGCGCGAACTGGCCGTCCGCTATATAAGCAACCCGCGTTATCCGATCGGGAGGGTCGCGGCACTGCTCGGCTATAGCCAACAGGGTTCTTTTACGAACTGGTTCACCTCACAATTCGGTATGACGCCGCGTGATTGGCGTAACGGCCACGTGAAATGAACGGGCATAAGGCTGACACTCGGTTCAACCAGAAACCCGAGTAACGAAAGGCTTGCCGCCCCGCGAGATGCTTCGTCGAAATTTCCCGTCCGCTTCGCGCGGACGGGATTCCCTTCGATTCCCTCTCCGGCTCGTGTTCAGACCGCCTTGCGCAGGAAGCCCTGAGTGGCACCCTTGCGGTTCGGCGCGAAACCGTTGGCCAGCAGGGTCTCTTCCACCGTCTCGTAGAACACACCGATCTTGCTGATCTCGCGTGCCTCCTGGGCCGTGGCCACCTTACGGCCAAAGTCGCGTGAGATGCGCACGAGTTGCTCGATCTGCTCGACCGTGCTCATCCTCTTCGTGCGCGACTGGTTCCATATGTTGTCCTCAATGCCACAGCGCACGTGCAGGCCCATCGCCATGCCCATCATGTTGACTGGCAGTACGTTGCGCATCGAGCTCTCCACCGTCAGGACCGCGCCATCCGGCGTAGCGCGCAGGAAGTTGGCCAGGTTGTAGATGTTCGGTGCATCCATGCCGCCACCGATGGCCACCCAGTTCATGACCAGCGGGCCCTTGTAGACGCCACGACGAATCAACCGCTCCACCGACTCGAAGCTGTTGATGTTGTAGCACTGGAAGGCGCTCTGGATGCCAGCTGCGTTCAGGCGACGGATGTGCTCCTCAGCCCAGCCGGGCTGTGACGGAACTGTCATTTCCTTATAGGCGTTGTAGACCTCCGGCTCCGCCATGGAGGTTCCCTTGACGTCAGCATCCTCCCAGTGTTCTACGACGTTCATCTGCGAGGTATTGATCGTCACCGTAACCTGGTCGGGCTTGGGATCGAGTTCAGCCAGCATGTGGCGCGTATCGTCGCTCAGCCATTTGGCCGCGGAACCTTCGTTCTCCGGTGCGAAGCTGATCGAACCACCGACCTGGATAATCATCTCGGGCACTGCATTGCGCACGCCGGCGATCAGCTCGTTGAACTTCGAGAGACGCTTGCTGCCCTTGCCGTCGAGTTCGCGCACGTGCAGGTGCAGCACGGTAGCGCCGGCGTTGTAGCAATCCACCGCCTTCTGGATCTGCTGATCCATCGTGACAGGGATGTCTTCGGGAAAGTCGGAGGGCACCCACGACGGGGCATAGGGCGCGGCCGTGATGATCAGGGGTTGCTGGTTTTCAGTGTAGAGGGAACCGTCGAGGAAGTTCATGGCATGGTCTCCAAACGCGAGTTGGGTGGAAGAAAGAAATTGGGGAGCGCTAAGTGGGGCGTGTCGTCAACTAGCGGACGTATCACCCGCGCGCCAGGCATGCGTAGACGCGACGGGAGATGGAATAGTTGGGAAGATACGGCAATCGGAGGAGGCGGTTTACGTTTTGGGCGACATTTTTTTGTGATTTGACGCCACTACGCGTTAACACGGTATTGGTAATCATGTAGCGGGCCTCGACGTCGCGACGAGAGGCGCGGATGTCGAGTCACGGTGTGACAAGCCGTTTTTACCTGACGGAGGCCGACATGAAGCTTTGCGGAACAGACCTGCACTCGAACGACAGTGTGGGCAGATGAAACACGCTGGCAAAATCAATGCATCTGCAGCCTGCCAGTTTTACTCGTCGGTTACATAAGCTATCCTAAACATATCGCCTTTGTACGACTCGACCGCCCTATCGCGACAGAACAGCCAAAACAGCTGGAAGGCAGTACCGACGCAATGCGCAAGTGATGACGCCGGCCGGAAAGCGATGACCGTGATAGAGCGGTTTCGATTTCTTCATCGCGCCATCTCACGCGACTGATCAATCAACGCCGGACGAGTCCATCCCTTCGCGGATAGACATATGCCAACGTCGAGAAGTCGTGACTTCCACCGCAAAGGGACGTTGATCACATCGGACCATTGAAACCGTGTTTGGTAAATCACCGCTTCAAAACTGCCCAACTACCCGTGCCGGTTTTGCAGACGGTCGGGACCCAAGTCTGCATTTGACCTTTAGCCTGCGCAACGATGGTCAGCTTTCGGCAAGTCCGATCGTCGTTCTTCGTTGTGTCGGTTGGGGTAATCGTGCCGTTTACATGAACGGAATTACCGGTGCCTTTGTTGCTCCATTCCATCGACTCCCCGTCCTGTTTCGTGTCAAGGGCCGAACGCGCAGCAGTGGAAAGTGCTTTCAAATCCTCCTGCTTCATGTACGAAATTGGCGAGTTGCTCAAAAAACCAAGATTTGAGGCTTGCGCTGTTCCGCTGGCAAATAGTAGGCAACTCGCGGCAAAGCACAGAGTGGCATTGTTGAACGTACTAGATCGAATTGACATTAACGGCCATCCTCAAAAAGTACTAGTCGTTACTTTTTAAATCGTCGTGTCCAGCGATAAGATATCCTAGAACAGCGATTACGGAAAGGGTCCAGTCGACAGTCACAACGCACTTTTAAGCAGTCCACACATTACCAGCACTACGTTCCCGGTGCGGACCGCGCGATGAGCCCATAGCTGGATCATCACGCACTCCGTCAGAAATCAATGTAGTTATGACGCTACATTGACAGGGACGAATCGAGCGCCGGTTCTCGCCCCCCTTGAAATAACAAACGTCTGCCCATAACCCATATCCCCGACGATCATTGCCGCATCTCCTGAAGGGGTGCCCTAACGAACCATGACGTGTGCACACATCCGCACCGTCGGTGCGCCGAGCATGTTGGCAAGGGATAGGGCCAAAGTCCCATTGTTCAACCGGTACGTCAATAGCATTATTGAATCCGGCGAATTTCGGCGCAGGTCCTCCGTACGGAGGCGGCAGTTTCTGACAGGAGCGCGCATCATGATCAAGTACCTTCGGCTTATCCTCGCAATCCCGCTTTTGCTGCTCTCCGTCGGCTGTTCGACACAGCAGACTTCAACCCCGTCTGGAGACCCCGAACTGGATGCGAAGGCACGCGCGGCTCTACAGCAACTGTTCAACACGGAACCCAGAGCCAAGAACCTTCAATATCTAGCGAAGGCGGTTTTGGTATTCCCGGACGTAGTTAAAGCGGGGTTCATTGCGGGTGCGGAAGACGGCAAGGGTGTCATGTTTTCTGCGGACGGCAAAGTCGTTGGATACTACACAATCAGGGCGATTTCATATGGCCTGCAGGCAGGCGGACAATCGTTTTCGCAGGCCATGTTCCTCATGACCGACTCGGCAATCAGCTACCTAAAAAGTAGCGACGGCCTGTCGGTTGGGGTGGGCCCGAGCGTTGTCCTGGTTGATGAGGGCAAGGCCAAGGAGATGACGTCCACCAACTTGCAGTCCGATGTCTACGCATTCATATACGGCCAGGAGGGCTTGATGGCCGGTCTCGGCTTGCAAGGTCAGAGAATCAGACAGTTCAATCCTTGACACAAGCAACGGCACCCGTCGAGTCAGACAACATCGTTCAGCGAGCGCGCCTCATCGGAACGAACTTCGTAGTGGTGGACCGCGTGCTCGCGCTGCAATACGCTGGTTTAATCATTAAACCAGCGTTTGCACGGTGCCTTCCCTCACATCGTCACGCTTGGCGGCGCCTTGCTCTTGCGCCTTAACGTGGATCGGGCGCTGCGCTTCCTGGCGAGACTCAGCGTATCAGAACGCTCTCATCTCAAGGCGCCGGCACCACGCGGTAGTAAACGCCGTTCGCGCCATAGGCAGGTTGAAACCATGTATTGCCGTACAGGTAGTATGTGCTGCCCCGAACCTGGGTCGAGACGCAGCCTCCCGGGAGCGCCGCGTAGATCGCGCCCATTGCAAACGCCGTATTGACGGGCGCGGGCATAGGAGGCGCTGTCGTTGTCCCCGCAACGTAGCCGGCGTTGTAAGCGTTCGATGCGACCGCGGCCGTGTTGGCCGACGCCACGGCCGCGCCGGCCACGACACCGACCGCGACGC
>NZ_JBAUSA010000517.1:0-15332 GCF_049581465.1 Caballeronia sp.
GTTGCATCAGCACACCGACGGCGACGTCCGTCACCGGGCGTCCATCGGGCGCCATCGCGGGAGTGACGGTCATGCCTTGCGTCCCGACCAGTCGCGCGCGAATTGCCACGCCACGCGCCCCGAGCGCGATCCTCGCTCCAGCGCCCAGACGAGCGCATCGCCGCGTGCGCCTGCAATTTCTTCGTCCTGACAACCGAAATACTGCAGCCAGTGACCGACGATCGACAGGTATTCGTCCTGTTTGAACGGATAGAAACTCACCCACAAGCCAAATCGCTCGGACAGTGAAATCTTTTCCTCGACGACTTCGCCCGGATGGATCTCGCCATCGGACATGTGCTTGTAGGTTTCGTTGTCGCTCATGTATTCGGGCAACAAATGACGTCGATTCGATGTCGCGTAGATCAGCACATTGTCCGACTGCGCGGCGATCGAACCGTCGAGCGCCACTTTCAGCGCCTTGTAGCCGGACTCGCCCTCTTCGAACGAGAGGTCGTCGCAGAAGACGATGAACCGCTCGGGCCGCATCGAGATCATGTCGACGATATCGCCGAGATCGTGCAGATCGTCTTTGTCGACTTCGATCAGGCGCAGGCCCTGGGAAGCGTAGGCGTTCAGACACGCCTTGATCAGCGACGACTTCCCCGTCCCGCGCGCGCCCGTCAGCAGCACGTTATTCGCCGGCGCCTTATGCACGAACTGCCGTGTGTTCTGCTCGATCAGCTCTTTCTGACGATCGATGTTTTGCAGATCGTCGAGCGAAAGCGGCGACAAGTTCGGCACGGGCTGCAGGAATCCGCGCCCCTGACGCTTGCGCCAGCGAAACGCCATCGCGCCGTTCCAGTCGATTTCAGGCGCCGCCGGCGGCAGCATCCCTTCGATCCGCGCAAGCACGCTCTCAGCGCGCGTCAGGAATTGTTCAAGTTTGTCCATGAGCTTACGAACGATAGTCAGCGTTGATGGTTACGTAGTCGTGCGACAGGTCGCACGTCCAGATGGTGGCTTCTGCGTTGCCGCGACCCAGCATGACGCGAATCGCGATCTCGCTTTTCTTCATCACGCGCTGGCCGTCTTCTTCACGATAATCCGGGTTCCGTCCGCCGTTCTTCGCGACGAGCACGTCGTCGAGATACAGGTCGATCTTGTTGACATCGAGGTCCGTCACGCCCGCATAACCGATCGCGGCGAGAATCCGGCCAAGATTGGGATCCGATGCGTAGAACGCGGTTTTCACCAGCGGCGAGTGGCCGATCGCGTAGGCAATCAGGCGGCATTCAGCTTCGCTCGTGCCGCCTTCAACCGTCACCGTCATGAACTTCGTCGCGCCCTCGCCATCGCGCACGATCAATTGCGCCAGCTCCTGCGCAACCAGCGTCACGGCATCGCGCAACGCCGTGTAGGCAGCCGAATCGGTTGAGGTAATTACCGGCAGCGTCGATTTTCCCGACGCGATCACGATGAACGAATCGTTCGTGGACGTATCGCCGTCGATGGTGATGCAGTTGAACGAACGATCCGCGACGTACTTGATCAGCGTATCGAGCACAGGTTGCGACACGGCCGCGTCACATGCGAGAAAGCCGAGCATGGTCGCCATGTTCGGCCGGATCATGCCGGCGCCCTTGCTGATACCGGACAACGTGACCGTGTGGCCATCGATCTGGACCTGACGCGATGCCGCTTTCGGCAGCGTATCGGTGGTCATGATGGTTTGCGCGGCATCGAACCAGTGAGCGGGCTTCTGGTTGGCGAGCGCAGCGGGCAAGCCCGCCTTCAGGCGCTCGACAGGCAGCGGTTCAAGAATGACGCCGGTGGAAAACGGCAAGATTTGCCCGGCTTCCAGATCCAGAAGCGCCGCGAGCGCCACGCATGTTTCCCGCGCGTGCGCCATGCCCGGCTCGCCGGTGCCCGCATTCGCGTTGCCCGTATTCACGACCAGCGCACGAATCCCCTTCCCACCTGCGCGAACGCCATCCAGATGCTCTTTACACACTGTCACCGGTGCCGCGCAGAACCGATTCAGCGTGAACACGCCGCCGACCGTCGCGCCTTCCTCGATCTGCACGACCAGCACGTCCTTGCGGTTCGGTTTTCGGATGTTCGCCTCGGCCCAGCCGAGCGTGACGCCCGCAACAGGATAAAGATTGGCGGGATCGATGGAGGGAAAATTGACGGCCATGTTCGCGACTCGCTGAAAGTGGCGCGTACCGGCGCGCTGTTCGCGCGCCGGTACGAAGAATAAGTGAAGCGCGGCCTGCTATTGCCAGGCACGTTCAAGCCGGCGCCGGGGAAACTTGCTCTGCTAAAAGACAAACGACGCATCGCTGCGTCGGTTCGTCTTCAATGCTCTGCAACACGTGAAACTCACTGATTATGCGAGCTTGCCGTGACAGTTTTTGTACTTCTTGCCACTGCCGCACGGGCATGGATCGTTGCGGCCGACCTTCGGCACTTCGTCCGTGGCAACCCGGGTCGCAACCGTGGTGTCGTCCCCGTAACTCATGGCTTGCGTGATCATTTGCGTGGCGGCGTCGGCGGCGAGCGCGGCAGGTGCGGCAGCCTCGAAATCCGCGTGCTGGAATGAGACATTCTCCAGGTGACTGCCCCTTTCCTCGTACTGCTCGGCGGCTTCTTCCAGTTGTTCCGGCGACTGGATCTGCACGTTCATGACCACGCGCGTGACTTCCTGCTTCACCGAATCGAGCATCGCGGCGAAAAGCTCGAACGCCTCGCGTTTGTATTCCTGCTTCGGGTTCTTCTGCGCATAACCGCGCAGATGAATGCCCTGACGCAGGTGATCCAGTGCCGCCAGATGTTCGCGCCAACGACTGTCGAGCGTCTGCAACATGATCGAGCGCTCGAATGCGCTGAACGACTCACGGCCGACCAGCGATACCTTCGCCTCGTAGGTTTCATCGGCGGCGGCAACCACGGCTTCGAGAATCTCGTCCGGGTCGATGGAATTCGACTCGTTGATCATCTCCTGGACCGCCAGGTCCAGCGACCAGTCGTTGCGCAGCGCCTCTTCGAGTTCCGGTGCGTTCCACTGCTCTTCAATACTTCCCGCCGGCACGAACGTGCGCGTGACTTCGGTGATCACGCTCTGGCGCATTGCGTTGATCGTTTCGGCGACATCGGTCGCTTCCAGCAACTCGTTGCGCTGCTGATAGATCACCTTGCGCTGATCGTTCGACACGTCGTCGTATTCGAGCAATTGCTTGCGAATATCGAAGTTGCGCGCTTCCACCTTCCGTTGCGCCGATTCGATCGAACGCGTGACGATACCCGCCTCGATCGCCTCGCCTTCCGGCATCTTCAGGCGATCCATGATCGAACGCACTCGGTCGCCGGCGAAAATACGCAAAAGCGGATCGTCCAGCGACAGATAGAAACGCGACGAACCCGGATCGCCCTGGCGCCCTGCGCGACCGCGCAACTGGTTGTCGATACGGCGCGACTCGTGTCGTTCCGTCCCGATAATATGCAGCCCGCCCGACGCCTTCACGCGATCATGCAGCGCTTGCCACTCGTCTTCCAGATGCTTGATGCGGCGCTGTTTTTCGTCTTCCGACAGCGATTCGTCCGCGACGATGAACGACGACTGCTTCTCCACATTGCCGCCCAGCACGATGTCCGTGCCTCGGCCGGCCATGTTCGTCGCGATGGTGACCGCGCTTGGCCGCCCGGCTTCCGCCACGATCGCCGCTTCGCGTGCGTGCTGCTTCGCGTTCAGGACTTCGTGCTTGAGACCCGCTTGCGTCAGCAGCGTGGACAACAACTCCGACGCTTCGATCGAAGTCGTCCCGACCAGCACCGGCTGCCCGCGCTCGACGCATTCGCGAATGTCGCGCGTGACGGCGTCGTAGCGTTCCTTCGCCGTCTTGTAGATCTGATCCTGCTTGTCAATACGTTTGGGCGGCCGGTTCGTCGGAATCACGACGGTTTCCAGACCGTAGATCTCGTTGAATTCGTACGCTTCCGTATCCGCCGTACCGGTCATGCCGGACAGCTTGGAGTACATCCGGAAGAAGTTCTGGAACGTGATCGACGCGAGCGTCTGGTTCTCGTTCTGGATCTTGACGTGCTCCTTCGCTTCCACGGCCTGATGCAAGCCGTCCGACCAGCGGCGGCCCGTCATCATCCGGCCCGTGAATTCGTCGACGATCACGACTTCGTTACCCTGCACCACGTAATGCTGGTCGCGGAAAAACAGCGTGTGCGCGCGCAACGCCGCGTACACGTGATGCATCAGCGTAATGTTCTGCGGCGCGTACAGACTCTCGCCTTCACCGATCAGACCCCATTCGGCCAAGAGACGTTCGGCCTTTTCGTGGCCTTGCTCGGTGAGGAAAACCTGACGCGCTTTTTCGTCGAGCGTGTAGTCGCCCACTTTCTCGACGCCCGTACCGTCCGCCTTCTCTTCGCCAATCTGCTGTTCAAGCAGAGGCGGCAGTGCATTCATGCGCACGTAGAGTTCGGTGTGATCTTCGGCCTGACCGGAAATGATGAGCGGCGTACGCGCTTCGTCGATAAGAATCGAGTCCACTTCGTCGACCACCGCGAAATTCAGCGGACGCTGCACGCGCGCGTGGGTCTCGTAGACCATGTTGTCGCGCAGATAGTCGAAGCCGAACTCGTTGTTCGTGCCGTACGTGATGTCCGCGGCGTAGGCTTCCTGCTTCTGCGCGTGCTCCATCTGCGACAGGTTGATGCCCCACGACAACCCGAGGAAGTTGTAGAGCTTGCCCATCCATTCGGCGTCGCGCTGCGCGAGGTAATCGTTGACCGTCACCACGTGCACGCCACGGCCCGACAGCGCGTTCAAGTACGCGGCAAGCGTCGCGACGAGCGTCTTGCCCTCGCCCGTACGCATTTCCGCAATCTTGCCGTAGTGCAGCACCATGCCGCCAATCAACTGGACGTCGAAATGGCGCATTTTCAGCACGCGCTTGCTGGCCTCGCGACACACCGCGAACGCTTCGGGCAGCAATTTATCGAGCGATTCGCCGCTCGCCACGCGTTGCCTGAATTCGTCAGTCTTGGCGCGCAGTTGCTTGTCCGTGTACTGCTCGATCGTCGGCTCGAAAGCATTGATCGCCGCAACGGTCTTTTGGTATTGCTTGACTAGCCGCTGGTTGCGACTGCCAAAAAACTTTTGGAGGAAACCGGTGGTCATCGGATCAGTGTCTGCGTCGCGGTAATCGGCTGGGGGCATGGCTAGATGCGCCCGAGTACGGGGAACCTCGGCGGCTTAGGTCCATGGGGAAATCGAATCGTGGATTTTAGCACGCGCCCCCGCCAGAGCCTGTACACGTCTCGTTTGCCACACATTGGCGCGACGCTGCCGCGCAAGGTTTGCCAAATCGCGTTGTGAGCGGCCGCTTCGTCGCGTGATGTCGCGGGTGCAGCGTTACAATCGTTGCATCCTCGCCAGCACGACTACCCCAAAAATGAGCCGATTTCCGCCAAATTCAAGGCCCCCGGCACGCTACGATCCGCGCAAGCCGCAGCCACTCGTCGAATTGCTGGGCCGCAGTGACGCATTTCTTGCATTGCGCGCGGGCGTTGAGCAAGTCACGGCGCTGCAACGCGATTTGGCTGAGTTATTGCCGGATTATCTGGGATCGAACGTGGAACCGGGGTTTATCAAGGACGGAGTGCTCGTACTTTTCGCCGGGCATAACGCGCTCGCCGCCCGCCTTAGACATATCGAACCACGTCTGCTGGCCGACTTGCAGCAGCGCGGCTGGCTCGTCGATGCCCTGAAAATCCGGGTTCGTCCACAAGCCATGAAAGAGACTGTGGCCCCGAAACAGGCCCGCATGTCGGCAGCCGGTGCGGATGCGCTGCAAACGCTTGCCGAGACGCTTGAGCCTTCACCACTACAAGAAGCGCTCGCGAAAATGGCGGCACGCCATCAGGCGAAAGCGCAAAAAAAATGAGCGGCGCTGGAAGCGACCGCTCATCTGTTTCAAGCTGATTCTTTAATCAGGCAAATGCCGTTTGCGTATCGAACGCAAAACCGCGCGGCGCGGCCTGCTTGTCTTCAAACGTAACGATTTCATAAGCGTCTTCGTGCTTCAGCAACTCACGCAGCAGCATATTATTCATTGCGTGACCGCCCTTATAGGCGGCGTAGGACGCGAGTAGCGGATGACCGACGACATATAAGTCGCCGATCGCGTCCAGCATCTTGTGCTTTACAAACTCGTCTTCGTAACGCAATCCGTCATTATTCAAAATTCGATATTCGTCCAGCACGATGGCGTTATCCATGCTGCCGCCACGCGCCAGTCCGAGTTCGCGCATCATTTCTACTTCATGCGCAAAGCCAAACGTACGCGCCCGCGCGATATCCCGTACATACGAGGTATGCGCGAAATCCACTTCGAGCGCCTGACCGGTTTTATCGACGGCAGGGTGACGGAAATCAATGGTGAACTTCAGTTTGAAACCGAAATATGGATCGAGACGAGCGAATTTATCGCCGTCGCGGATTTCAACCGGCTTCTTGACCTTGATGAATTTCTTGGCGGCGTTCTGTTCTTCAATGCCCGCCGATTGAATCAGAAACACGAATGAAGCAGCACTCCCGTCCATAATCGGGATTTCCTCAGCGGTGACATCGACATACATATTGTCGATACCCAATCCCGCACACGCCGACATCAAATGTTCGATGGTCGATACACGTGCACCGTCCTTCTGCAACACCGACGCGAGCCGCGTGTCGCCGATAGACAACGCCGACGCAGGAATATCGACCGGTACAGCCAGGTCGATACGAGCGAAGACGATTCCGGTATTGGCCGGAGCCGGACGAAGCGTCAATTCCACCTTGCGACCCGAATGCAAGCCGATCCCGACGGTTTTGACGATGCTTTTAATTGTGCGCTGCTTCAACATGGTTTTTTCGCTTCGATTTGCTCTCTCTATTAAGAGAATCAATCGTGAATTGTATTCGATAGCCCGGAGTATACTCCAATCGCTTTACGTCGTCCTGACCGACAAGGACTCAACTTGTTTCGCTGCATTACTAGCGTAACTGCCGAGCCAAGCGATTTACCCACTAGGGCCAGGCCGATGACCGGAATGGAGGCATTTCCGGACATCGGCACCGAGTTACTGCTTTGTTGCGGTTGGTTACGATGGCGCTTTGTGTGTCGTACGTATGCAACACAACGCCGGTGCACCTGCGCAACCCGTATCACCCCAACGCCGCCAGCATGCTTTCAGCGCTGCTCACTTCAAACTTGCCCGGTGCTTCGACATTCAGCGTCTTGACCACGCTGTTGTCGACCACCATCGCGTAACGCTGGGATCGGATTCCCATGCCACGCTCCGACAAGTCCTGCTCGAGGCCGAGTGCTCGAGTAAACCGCGCGCTGCCGTCTGCAATCATCTTCACCTTGCCCGAGGTTTGAAGATCGCGTCCCCACGCGCTCATCACGAACGCGTCGTTGACGGAGACACACCAGATTTCATCGATACCCGCAGCGGCAAACTTCTCCGCGTGTTCGATAAACCCCGGTACGTGCTTAGCGGAACAGGTCGGCGTGAAAGCACCCGGCAATCCGAAGATCACCACGCGCTTGCCTGCCGTGCGCTCACGCGCCGAGAACCCGCTCGGGCCCACGGCGCAACCCTCGGTCGCCACGTCGATAAATTCGAAGAGCCGTTCGTCGGGAAGCGTTTCGCCTGTCTTGATCATGGTCGGCCTTTCACTGTGTCAGTTAATCAATGCCAGCGATTAAATCATTACTTCATGTACAGCACCGCCTCGCGTTCATCTCAATATAGCCGATGATGCGCGCAAATCGCGGCGGGCAATCGGCCACAGTCCAGCGTCTAACAGACGCGGCCTGAAGGCCTCGCGTAGGACCCGGTGTTTGCCGGCGCCAGGCAGCGCGCCTCGGCAAACACTTTTAATCCGCCTGCTTACGCAAGAACGCCGGGATGTCGTACGTATCGACGCCCTTTTCCTGCAACGCCTGCACGTGCGAAGCCGCCGTTTCCCGCGAGTTGCGCCACACGGCCGGTGTATCGAGCGAACCATAATCCGTGCCGTGCGACTGCTGCGGCGCATAGCTGTGCTGCGAATGATGAGCCACCGGCGCATTGTCCGTGCCCGTACGCAGCAGGGTCATCGGTGCGGCTTGTTGCTTCTTCGCCGCGCGGCCGAGGCCCGTTGCCACAACGGTTACGCGCAGTGCGTCGCCCATGGCGTCGTCATAGACCGCGCCGAAGATGACGGTTGCGTCTTCTGCTGCGTACGACTTGATCGTGTTCATCACTTCGCGCGTTTCCGACAGACGCAGCGAACGGCTCGACGTAATGTTCACCAGCACGCCACGCGCACCCGACAGATCCACGCCTTCCAGCAGCGGACTTGCCACGGCCTGCTCAGCAGCCAGGCGCGCGCGATCAACACCCGCGACCGTCGCCGTGCCCATCATTGCCTTGCCTTGCTCACCCATCACCGTCTTCACGTCTTCGAAGTCGACGTTGACCAGCCCGTCGACGTTGATGATTTCCGCGATGCCGGCCACAGCGTTGTTCAAGACGTCGTCAGCGCACTGGAAGCACTTGTCCATCTCGGCGTCGTCGCCCATTACCTCGAACAGCTTGTCGTTCAGGACGACGATCAGCGAGTCGACGTGATCTTCCAGTTGTTGCGAGCCCGCTTCGGCCACGCGCATGCGGCGGCCACCTTCGAACTCGAACGGCTTGCTCACCACGCCAACGGTCAAGATACCCATTTCCTTCGCGATCTGAGCTACGACCGGAGCCGCGCCCGTACCCGTGCCGCCACCCATGCCCGCGGTGATGAACACCATGTGCGCGCCGCGCAAGGCATCGGCGATACGCTCACGCGCATCTTCCGCCGCGGCCTTGCCCATGTCCGGCTTCGCACCTGCGCCCAGACCTGTACTGCCCAACTGGATCACCGAATTGGCACGCGAACGCGCGAGCGCCTGCGCATCCGTATTCATCACGATGAAGTCCACGCCTTGCACGCCGCGGTTGATCATGTGCTGCACCGCGTTACCGCCTGCACCGCCAACGCCCACGACCTTGATGATCGTTCCGTTGGTTTCCGTTTCCAGCATTTGGAAATCCATGTTGCCTCCGTCAAGAATAAAAATCGGCGTTAATCGGAAGGAGATCGGGCAACCCCCTGCCGCGCGCCAGCCGCCGGCACCAACGCGAATTGAGTACATTTAAAAATTGCCTAAAAACCAGTCTTTCATGCGCGTTAAAACCTGTCCCATCGATCCGGACTGCACCGCGACCTTCCGGCCACGCATGCGTTGCGAACGGCCTTCGACCAGCAAGCCCATCGCGGTCGAATAGCGCGGGTTGCGAACGACATCCGCCAGGCCGCCCGCGTATTCCGGCACACCGATGCGCACTGGCTTCAAGAAGATGTCCTCGCCGAGCTCGACCATGCCGGGCATCATCGAAGCTCCGCCGGTCAGCACGACGCCACTACTAAGCAACTCTTCGTAGCCCGACTCGCGCACGACCTGCTGCACCAGCGAAAAAAGTTCTTCCACGCGCGGTTCGACAACAGCCGCCAGCGCTTGCCGCGACAACGTGCGCGGACCGCGCTCGCCGAGTCCCGGCACTTCGATCATTTCGTCGGGGTCTGCAAGCGCCTGCTTTGCGATCCCGTAGCTCACCTTGATATCTTCCGCATCGGGCGTCGGTGTGCGCAAAGCCATCGCGACGTCGCTCGTGATCTGGTCGCCAGCGATAGGAATCACCGCCGTATGACGTATCGCGCCTTCGCTGAAGATGGCGATATCCGTCGTGCCGCCGCCAATATCGACGAGCACCACGCCCAATTCCTTTTCGTCTTCCGTCAACACAGCCAGCGACGAAGCCAGCGGTTGAAGGATCAGGTCATTCACTTCGAGCCCGCAACGACGCACGCATTTCACGATGTTCTGCGCCGCGCTCACCGCACCCGTCACGATATGCACCTTCACTTCCAGCCGGATCCCGCTCATGCCGATCGGCTCGCGCACGTCTTCCTGGCCGTCGATGATGAATTCCTGCGTCAGGATGTGGAGCACTTGCTGATCGGTCGGAATGTTGATCGCCTTGGCCGTTTCGATCACGCGCGCTACGTCCGTCTGCGTGACTTCCTTGTCCTTGATAGCTACCATTCCGCTCGAATTGAAGCTGCGAATGTGGCTTCCGGCGATGCCGGTGAACACATTCGTGATCTTGCAATCGGCCATCAGTTCGGCTTCTTCGAGCGCGCGCTGGATCGACTGGACGGTGGCTTCAATGTTCACCACCACACCCTTCTTCAGTCCCTTCGAATCGCTCTGGCCGAGCCCGATCACCTCGTAGTGGCCCTCGCCCTTTAACTCGGCGACGATAGCCACTACCTTCGACGTCCCGATGTCGAGGGCGACCAGCAAGTCTTTATAGTCTTTGCTCATAGCGTGCTCATTGCCTGTGATGTCTGCTTACTGCTTCGCTTTGTCGGTGTCGCTGATGAAGCGCATGTTTGCGGCCTTGATCGCGAAGCCGTTCGGATAACGCAAATCCGCGTACTCAATGTCATTTCCCCACCGCCCCGTCACCGACGACCACGCCGCCACAAATCGTCGGCTGCGATCGAATAACGTGTCCTTGTTGCGCTCGCGTCCCAACTCGATCTGCGTGCCGTTGGACAGCTTCACCGTCCACGCGTATCGCGGCGACAGCGTTACTTCGTCCGGATGCGCATTGAGCGGCGCAAACCACTTCGTGAAATCCCGATACCGTGCGACCACTTCTTTCGCCGATCCGTCCGGTCCTTCGAACGCGGGCAGGTCGTCGTCGAGTTCGCCCTGGTTCGCGGTGAACAAATCGCCGTCCACGCTCACGAGCTGATCCGATCCCCACGTGCCGAGCGGCTTGTACTCTTCCAGCGATACCGCGAGCGCATTCGGCCACACGCGTCTGACACTGGCGTGACGAACCCACGGCATTTGCTCGAACGCGCTGCGTGCCGCGTCGAGATCGACCGTGAAGAAGTTGCCCTTCAAGTGACCGACGACACTTGCACGCACGGTCGGCGAATTGATGTGCTGCGTATCGCCGTCGATCTCGATCTTGCGCAAACGGAACTCCGGCCGCTGGATCGCCCAGTAGCCGGCAGCGGCCAGCAGCACGAACACGAGCAGTACGTGCAGTGCGTTGGCCGTGAGATTCATTTGGCGGGCGTTGTTCCACATGGCTTATCAGTCGTCCAGCGTCATCGACAACACGTGCACCACGAGATCCCGGTAACTGATCCCGACCGCGCGCGCCGCTTTCGGCGGCAGCGAGTGATCCGTCATGCCCGGCGCGGTATTCACTTCGAGGAAGTACGGGTTGCCATCGGCGTCCAGCATGAAATCGGCGCGACCCCAGTCGGTGCAGCCGAGCATGTCGAAGGCGCGGCGCGAGAGTTGCTTCATGCGCGTTTCTTCGGCGGCCGTAAGGCCGCAGGGAATGGGGTATTGCGTATCGTCGGCGATGTACTTCGCGTTGTAGTCGTAGAACTCGCCGGCCGGAACGATCTTGATGATCGGCAGATCCAGTTCGCCCGCGATGCAGCAGGTGTACTCGCCGCCGCCTTCAATGCTCTTCTCCACCAGCACGATCTTGTCGAACTTCGCCGCTTCGACCAGCGCCGGCACCAGCATGTCGGCGCTCTTCACCTTGATCACCGCGACGCTCGAACCTTCGCTTGCGGGTTTGACGAACAGCGGCAGACCCAGCTTCGCGACGATGCCTTGAGCGCGCGCGTCGTAGTCGTCGCCACGCAGCACGACTTCGAACGGCGGCGTGGGCACGCCCGTTTGCTGCCACACGAGCTTCGTGCGAAATTTGTCGAGACCCAGTGCCGAACCCAGTACACCGCTGCCCGTGTATTTGATGCCGTAGAAATCCAGCGCGCCCTGCAACTGGCCGTTCTCGCCATAGCCGCCATGCAACGCGATAAACGCGCGCGCATAACCTTCCGCCTTCAGGTCGGCCAGGTCCCGTTCAGCGGGGTCGAAGGGATACGCGTCGATACCGGCTTCGCGCAATCCCTGCAGCACGAGGCGCCCCGAATTGAGCGATACCGCGCGCTCCGACGTCTCGCCGCCAAGCAAGACAGCGACCTTGCCGAAGATCTTAGGATCGATCGTAGTACTCGTCATTTGAAACCCTTTTCTTCCCGCGTCAATTTTCCGCACACACCGCCGATCGAGCCGGCGCCCATCGTGATCACTACGTCGCCGCTACGAGCCAGTCCGGCGATCGCATCCGGCATCTCATCCACGGTTTCGACGAACACCGGTTCCACTTTGCCGACCACGCGAATCGCGCGAGCCAGCGCACGGCCATCGGCGGCAACGATCGACGCTTCGCCGGCTGCGTAGACTTCGGTGAGCACGAGCGCGTCGACGGTGGACAGCACCCTCACGAAATCTTCGAAGCAATCGCGCGTACGCGTGTAGCGATGCGGCTGGAACGCAAGCACGAGGCGCCGCCCCGGAAATGCGCCGCGCGCGGCTGCGACCGTCGCAGCCATTTCGACCGGGTGATGGCCGTAGTCGTCGATCAGTGTGTACGTACCGTCGCCGTTGTTCGCCGGCACTTCGCCATAGCGCTGGAAGCGCCGGCCGACGCCGTTGAATTCCTGCAAGGCCCTCTGGATATCGGCATCGGCGACTTCGAGTTCAGTCGCGATCGCGATGGCAGCCAGCGCGTTCTGGACGTTGTGCGTGCCCGGCAGGTTCAACACGATATCGAGCGGCGGCGCGTCTTCGCGCAGCGTCGTGAAGTGCATCTTGCCGTCATGCGCTTCTACGTTCACCGCACGCACTTGCGCTTCGGCACCCAGGCCATAGCGGATGATCGGCTTCGATACGAACGGCAGGATTTCCCGTACGTTCGGATCGTCCACGCACAGCACAGCAATGCCGTAAAACGGCAGCCGATGCGTGAACTCGATGAACGCCTGTTTCAGCCGCGCGAAGTCGTGGCCGTAGGTGTCCATATGATCGGCGTCGATGTTCGTAATGACTTCGATCACCGGGAACAGGTTCAGGAACGACGCGTCGGACTCGTCGGCTTCTGCCACGATGAAATCGCCCGTGCCGAGCCGCGCGTTCGCGCCTGCGCTGATCAGCCTGCCGCCTATCACGAAGGTCGGATCAAGCCCACCGGCCGCTAGCACGCTCGCGACCAGCGACGTGGTCGTGGTCTTGCCGTGCGTGCCGGCGATCGCAATGCCCTGCTTCAGCCGCATCAATTCCGCGAGCATCACGGCGCGCGGGACGATCGGAATCCGCCGATGCCGCGCGGCCAGCACTTCGGGGTTATCGGAGCGCACGGCGGTCGACACGACCACGGCGTTCGCCCCGTCGATATTCTCTGCGCGATGCCCGATCTCGACCTTCGCGCCCAGTGTGATCAGGCGATCCGTTACGCTGCCGCTCGAAAGATCCGAGCCGCTCACGTGATAGCCGAGATTGAGCAACACCTCTGCAATGCCACTCATGCCCGCGCCGCCAATCCCGACGAAGTGGATATGTTTGACGATATGTTTCATGGCCTAGATTTCCTTCGGCGCGTGTTCAAACGCGCTCAAGCCGGCTGCGTCAGCACAGGCTCGGGCAACGCGTTCTGCCGCGTCTGGCTTTGCCAGCGCACGGGCCTTTTCTGCCATATCGGCCAGCGAATCGCGCGTTTGTTCGCGTAGCCAGCCGGCGAGCTTGTCCGCCGACAACTCGCGCTGCTGTATCACGTGGGCGGCGCCCTGCTTCGCTAAAAATGCGGCGTTGGTGGTCTGGTGGTCATCGACGGCGAAGGGGAACGGCACGAACAGCGCCGCCACGCCAACAGCCGCAATCTCGGACACCGTCATCGCGCCCGAACGACAGATCACGAGATCGGCGTTGGCATAGGCGCTCGCCATGTCGTCGATAAACGGCACCAGTTGCAAGTCGTCGCCCGCTTGAAAACCCGCCGCGGCGTAGTTCGCTTTCAATGCGTCGATATGCTTCGCGCCCGCCTGATGCACGATGCGCGGACGCACGGTCGGATCGAGCAGCGCGAGCGCCTTCGGCACGGTTTGGTTCAGTGCGGCAGCGCCCAGACTTCCCCCGACGACGAGAACGTTGAGCCGCGACGTGCGCGCGGCGTAGCGCTCTTTGGGTGGCAATGCTTGCGCGAGTTCCGCACGAATTGGATTTCCTGTCCATTCGGCACCGGGCAGCGCATTCGGGAAGGCGACGAGCACACGCTTGGCGATATGCGCGAGGACCCTGTTAGCCAACCCGGCGATCGAATTCTGTTCGTGCAGCACGAGCGGACAGCCCGCCAGTCTCGACATCAACCCTGCCGGAAACGTAATGTACCCGCCCATGCCGAGCACCACGTCCGGCTTCACGCGGCGCAGTACTTTCAAGCTCTGCGTACATGCGCGCAGCAGGTTCACCGGCAACATCAGCTTCGTCTGGATACCCTTGCCACGCACGCCGCCGAAGCGGACATATTCCATGGGAATGCCGTGCTTCGGAACCAGCGTTGCTTCCATGCCCGCCGCGTTGCCGAGCCACACCACACGCCAGCCGCGCGCCTGCATCCAGTGGGCGACCGCGAGCCCCGGGAACACGTGTCCTCCGGTGCCACCGGCCATCACCATCAGCGTGCCCGCAGTTGTCGGCGTCGATGCGTTCATACCTTGCCTCCACGCATCAGCACACGGTTTTCATAATCGACGCGCATGAGCACGGCGAGCGCAACGCAATTGAGCAAGATGCCCGACCCGCCGTAGCTGACCAGTGGCAACGTCAGACCTTTGGTCGGCAACAGGCCGAGGTTCACGCCCATGTTGATGAAGGTCTGCGTGCCGAACCAGATGCCGACGCCCTTCGCCATCAAGCCAGCGAACGTGCGATCGAGCGCGAGCGCCTGGCGGCCGATTTCAAACGAACGCCGCACGATCCAGTAGAACAGCAGGATCACGATGAGTACGCCGACAAAGCCAAGTTCCTCGCCGATCACGGCGAGGATGAAGTCGGTGTGCGCTTCGGGCAGGTAGTTGAGCTTCTCGACACTGCCGCCCAGGCCGACGCCGAACCATTCTCCGCGGCCAAACGCGATCAACGAGTGCGTCAGTTGGTACGCCTTGCCTTGTGCATAACGGTCGTCCCACGGATCGAGGTAAGCGAAGATCCGTTCGCGACGCCATGGAGACGCCCACACGAGCACAGCGAACGTACCGACTGCCGTGGCAACCAGGCCGCCGAACAGCTTGCCGTTCACGCCGCCCAGGAACAACACCCCCATGGCGA
>NZ_JBAUSA010000518.1:0-8845 GCF_049581465.1 Caballeronia sp.
GTTTCGCTCGGCGGGCCCTTGACGAACGGCTTGACGCTCAAGGAGGTGCGGCCGCGCTCGATCATCATCGATAGAAACGGTACGCGCTCCGAAGTGTTCCTGCCGCCAAACGCGCCCGGGCCCACGATTTACGTCCGATGACCCCGGTCCGCGACAAACAGCCGGTGAGCCTGTTACGACGGGCGTCCGTGTAGGGTCTATAGAATGATTGCCTGTATCCGCCGCGTTTTACGCGCGGGGAGCGGGCATCGAAAGCCACGCCGAGCATTGGCTCTGCGGGCGAAATTAATCCGAAATACGGAAGATACGAGGAAGTCATGCAACAAATGTGGATGAAGCGCCGCTACGAACTCCAGATGGCGCGTGAAGCTGGCAACACATCGGGCGCCCGCCGTCAGCGCGGTTTTACCCTGATCGAAATCATGGTCGTGATCGCGATTCTCGGTATTCTCGCCGCGTTGATCGTGCCGAAGATCATGAGCCGTCCTGACGAAGCACGCCGGGTGGCGGCGAAGCAGGACATCGGCACGATCATGCAGGCAATGAAGCTGTATCGCCTCGATAACGGCCGTTATCCAACGCAGGAGCAGGGTTTGCACGCGTTAATCGAAAAGCCGACGACCGAGCCCGCTACGCCGAACTGGAAGGAGGGGGGTTATCTCGAACGCTTGCCCGCCGATCCGTGGGGAGCGCAATACCAGTATCTGAACCCGGGCGTACACGGTGAAATCGATGTATTCAGCTACGGCGCCGATAGCAAAGCGGGCGGCGAGGGCAATGACGCCGACATCGGCTCCTGGCAATAAGACACTTCTACGTGAAGCCCACGCCGTGAAAACGCAGTACGAACCGGATCCAACCGCAGGCAACGCGAACCCACCCGTGCGGGCGCTTCGGCCGTGCAGGCAGGCGGGTTTCACGTTGCTGGAAATGCTGGTGGTGCTGGTGATCGCGGGGATTCTCGTCGGGCTGGCTTCATTGCAGCTTTCACGCAATCCCCGCACTGACCTGAACGAAGAAGCGCAACGTCTCGCGTTGCTTCTCGAATCCGCTGGCGACGAGGCTCAGGTTCGCGCGCGACCTATCGCGTGGCAGCCGCTTGACGGCGGCTTTCGTTTCGATATCCGTACGGAAGACGGCTGGCGTCCCATCCGCGATGACCTTTTGCGCGCGCGGCGGTGGGAAGGCGGCGTGACCGGCGTGACGATCCAGTACCCGGGTTCCGACCAAGGCGCGCAACGGCTGGTGTTCGGCACCGAAGCCATCGATACCCCGGTGGAAGTGACGCTGGAATCCGCCGCGGGACACGCGACCGTCGTCGGCACCGGCAACGGCCGGTTTCAGGTGCGCTGATGACATCGCGCGTACCGTCTAACACCCGCGGCTTCACGATGATCGAAGTGCTTGTCGCGCTGGCGATCATCGCGGTGGCGCTGGCAGCGTCGCTACGCGCCGTTGGCTCGCTGGCGACGGGCGAAGCGGAGTTGCATCGACGGCTGCTGGCGGGTTGGAGCGCCGACAACGAGCTCGCACAGTTGCGTCTCACGCACACCTGGCCGAGTCTTGGCTCGCATTCTTTCGATTGCTCGCAAGGCAATCTTCAGCTCGTTTGCACGGACACCGTGACGGCCACGCCGAACCCGATTTTTCGTCGAGTGGAAGTGATCGTTACGTCGCCGGGACAGGCCGGCAATCTCGCGCAAATTGTCACGGTGATGGCGAATGAAACCAATCGTGAGCTGTAGGCCGGGCGCGCGGGCGGGGTCCAGCGCGAATGCCGCCTCAGATTCGCAAAACGCGCAAAACCGGCGCGATGGGCAAAGCGCGCATCGTGCGCGGGGCTTTACGCTGATCGAGATGTTGGTCGCCATTGCCATTCTGGCGGTGATCGCGGTGCTGTCGTGGCGCGGTCTCGACCAGATCATGCGCGGCCGAACGATTATCACCAACTCGATGGAAGATGAACGCGTGGTAGCGCAGTTATTCGACCAGATGCGCATTGACGCGCGTCAGGCCGCAACCGACGACGAAGCCGGCCAGCCGGCCGTTTCTATCGCGGGACACGCTGTGCAGATCGTGCGTGGCGTGTATGCGGCTGGGGTGGCACCGCGTCTGCAAGTGGTGCGTTATCGGCTGGTCGATGGCCGTGTGACGCGTTTCGCGTCGCCGCCGCTGGGCAATGTGGGCGAACTGCGCCGGGCTTTATCGGCGAGTGACGGCGCGGACGGCTGGACCGCGATACCGCTGATGCGCGGCATCGCGACGTTTACCGCGCGTGCCTACGTGCTGAACAACGGTTGGACGGGGCAGATGAACGACGTGACGGCCAAAATCACGCAGAACGCCAACAACCTGAAAGTGCCGCAACTCGGCAATGCGCCGTTGGCGCGTTCGGTGACGGGCATCCAGGTCGCGGTCGGTGCGCCCAATCTGCCGCTGCCGATCACGCGCGTGTTCCTGGTCGGAGAATGACGATGCGTTCCCTGAGGCGTCCGAAACATGCAAAACAGCAAGGCGTTGCGATAATCAGCGCGCTGCTGGTGGTCGCGTTGTCGGCGATTATCGTGTCGGGCCTGCTTTGGCGTCAGCAAGTGCAGATACGGCGTATCGAGAACCAGCGCCTGCTTGCTCAAGCGCAATGGATCGCACGCAGCGCGCTGGACTGGACGCGGCTGATCTTGCGTTCGGAAGCCGATACCTCGCCGACCGTCACGTACCTCGGCGGTGTATGGGGTGTGCCGATCGCGAAGACGCGGCTGTCGGACTTCCTGGGTCAGATCGGGGAAGTGCGGGCCGAGCAGGGGGCATCGACTTATTTGTCTGGATCGATCGAGGACGCGCAGGCCAAGTTCAACCTCCGCAACCTTGTTTCCACGCCCACGCCGGGCTTGCTGATCGTCAACGTGCAGGAAATCGCGTCGTTCCAGCGCCTGCTCATCTTGCTCGGGCTGGATGGATCGCTGGCTAAAACCGTCGCGTTGCAGGTTCGCGCAGGGCTGGCGCAATCCGCGACGCGCTTCCAGACGCAACCGACGACAACGGCCGCCGCCACTCAGCAAGCGACGCTTGCCGGGATCGCGCAGAGCGGCGGCGCCACGGGCGGAGGAAATTTCACCGACGACCCCGGTCTCCACGATGCCGACAGCAATGCGCCCGTCGCGCCGCTGCAAATGATCAACGTGGAATCGCTGCTCGACGTGCCAGGATTTACCCCGGAAGCCGTCGATAAGCTTCGTCCGTTCGCCACGGTATTGCCGACCACGACGTCGGTGAACATGAACACGGCGTCGGCGGAAGTCATTGCTGCAACCGTTCCCGGCCTGAATCTCTCGCAGGCTCAGGAGTTCGTGGCGCGGCGCGAGACCGTGTTTTTCCACGATGTCAGCAATGTGCTGCTTGCACTGACGGGCGCGGGCGTGAAAACGGAGAACATCGATGCAACGCAGATGGACGTAACCACGAACTACTTCCTTATTCATGGCCGCGTGCAGCACGAGCGATCCGAAGTCGATCGTACGACGCTGATTTATCGCGATCCGACGACGCATAGCACGCGTATTGTCTACATTCGTGACCAGCTTTAGCGCGTTTGCCACGGCGGCGCGAGACCCGTTAACTTTTGATCCTGACAACAGAGAGAACGGCCTTTGAGCACATTGATCGTCCTACTGCCGCCGCGCGATCCGGCGGTCCGCTCCGAAGAGTGGAATCTGCCGGAGTTGCCGTTTCTGCTGCTCGACAAGCGCGGCGAAAAGCAGCGCGCAGGCCGCGCCGCGCTCGGCTTATTGCCGCGTGCGAGCGCGACCGTGCTGATCGTCGCCGCGCGTGACTTGTTGCTCACGGCCGCGCTCCTTCCTCCCTTGAAGGGGCCGCGTCTGCGTCAGGCGCTGCCCAACGTAGTTGAAGACCAACTGATCCAGGACCCGCAGACATGCCACATCGCTGTGGACCCGATCGCACTTCGGGGCGGGCAGCGGGTGCTGGCGGTCATCGATCGCGGCTGGTTCAGGTTCGTGCTCAATGCGTTTGCTAATGGGGGGCATCGGAACGTAAAGGCGGTTCCGGCAATGCGTTGCCTGCCGCCGCACGAGGGCGACGGCGAGTTTGTCGCGGCCGTGCTGGGCGATGTAGTCGCAACCGCGCCGATGTCGCCGATGTCACTGGGCGGTGAAGTTCCCTTGACGCCGCTGAGTGCCATGTCCACCACGCCGCGCGTCGAGATCGCCATCGCGCGCGGTGAAAACGCCGCGCTGGGCGAAGGTCTGGCCATTCCGGCGGATGCCGTCGCGTCTACCCTCGATGCGTTGTCCGGCGAGCAGGCGGTCACACTGTATTCACTTGCCGGCGTGCCCGGTATCGAGCCGCGGGTTTTTGCGGCGCGGCCGGGCGTTCAGGGCGCACTGGCGCTCAGTTTCGAAACGCTCGCGCGCAACGCGCTCGCGAATCGCTTCGACTTGTGCCAGTTCGAATTCGCCGCGCAGCCGTGGCGCCTCGACCGCGCAACCATGCGCCGACTGAAACTGCCAATCGCGCTGCTTGCGGGGGCGCTGGCGGTATCGGTTATCGGCATCAACATTCAGTGGCTGCAGCTCGCGCGCCAACGCGACGCCATCAACGCGCAAATGACAGAGACGCTGTTGAATGCGTTCCCGAAGACGACCGTCGTGCTAGACGCGCCCGACCAGATGTCGCGTCAGCTCGACCTCTTGCGGCTGGCGTCGGGACAGTTGTCGCCCTCGGATTTCCTCGCTATCGCCGATGCCTTCGCCCGCGCCCTTGGCCCCATTCCCGTGAACGGAATCGCGGTGCTGGATTACCGCGATAGGCGGCTCGACGTGACGTTCAAACCGGAAACGAAGGTCGATCCCGGTTTGCAGAGACGACTCATGGCGAACGGATTATCCGGCGCGATCGACACCAATACCGGCAACTGGACCATCAGGAACGGCCAATGAAACAGGCACTCAACGACACATGGGCCGAATTCTGGAGCGGCCGCACGCAGCGCGAAAAAACCATCTTGATGTGGGCTGGCCTGGTTGCCGCGATCGCGTTGGTGTATCTCCTGCTGTGGGCGCCCGCTTACGAAGGCCGCGCGCGGCTTCGCGAGCGCTTGCCGGTCATGCAGGCGCAGCTCGCGCAGATGACCGCGCAGGCCAATGAGGCGCGTGCGCTCAGCGGCGGCGGGCAGGGCGTGACGCCGACAGGCGGCGCATTGCGCGACGCGTTGACCAAATCACTCGCCGACAACGGCATGGGCGCCGGGCAAGTCCTGTTGGTTGGCTCGGCGGTTCAGGTGCAGTTAAAGAACGTGTCGTTTCCCGCGTGGACGGTTTGGCTCGACGATGTCCGCAAGCAGTTCAAGGTTCAGGTGGCCGAGACGCACGTCACGGCGCAGAAACCCGATGGGCAAGTGGATCTGACGGCGTCGCTGCAACCGGCTCAGACGCAATGAGCTACGCGACGCGACGGCTGCTCGCTCCGTGGCCGTGGTTTGCCGTGGCGGTGGGGTCCGTGCTCGTCACGTTGGGCGTCATGCTGCCGGCGGCGTGGATTGTGCCGGAGTTCGCGAAATCGACGAGCGGCCACATCAATCTGGTCGATCCGGCCGGTTCGCTGTGGCGAGGCTCGGCCACCTTGATGCTCGCAGCCGGCACCGACGGCTCCGGCGCGACCTTGCTGCCGGGGCGGATCGAATGGCGAACGTCGTTCTGGCCGCTCTTTGCCGGCCACGTGCGCATGCAGATGCGCCACACCGATGCCATGCCGGACGCAGTTTTCGTCGATGCCAGCAGGTCCGGCTCAACGCTGTCGCCCGGTGCGATCGCGGTGCCCGCGAGTTTGCTGGCCGGACTGGGCGCACCGTTCAATACGCTGGATATGGATGGCGACGTCCGGCTGGCATGGACCGAATGGCGGGTTCTCGGGCGTAGCACGTTTGGCCAGGTGACGGTGACGCTCGACAATATGGCGTCGCGGATCTCGCGCGTAAAGCCGCTCGGGTCGTATCGCGTGGTGTTTCTGGCGGTGGGCGAGGCGGGAACGATCGATCTGGCTACATCGCGCGGGCCGCTGCTGCTGTCAGGACAGGGAATGGTGTCCCAGGAATCGACGACGTTCAACGGCACGGCGACGTCGGCGCCTGAGGCACGAGCAAATCTGGCGGGACTGTTGAACCTGCTGGGGAGGCATACGGACCCCGATACCGTCGAGTTGAAGTTCGCGCGGATGCACTGAGCATGGGGAGGTGAGCGACCTCCCTGGACGGCCAGCAACGCAGCTACGCGTCACCCGTTGCGCGCTTACCCGTCCGATGCCTCATTCGGTCTTGGCGGCTGGGTTCGTAGCAGCCACAGCGGACGTTTTGGATGGCGCCGCGCCAACCGTTCCAGCCGCGCCCTTTGCTGGAACCGGAGCCGGCGCCGCCGCAGTGCCCGTCTCGCGATCCATCTGTGTGACGTCCCAGCCGCCACCGAGCGCCTTGACCAGGCCCACCGACGACACCATCCGCTCACCGGCGATACTCGCCAGCTTCTGCTGGGCCGTGAACGCCGTGGTCTGCGCGATCAGCACCGTTGCGAAGTCCACCGTTCCAGACTTGTACTCATTTTTCACAATCTCGAGCGCCTGCTGCGCCGACGCGACCGCTTGCTGCTGAATGCCGACTTCAGTCCCGAGAATTCGCAGCGACGCCAGATTGTCTTCGACATCCTGAAACGCCGTCAGCACGGTTTGTCGATACGTAGCGACGGCCTGGTCGTACGATGCCCGCGCGGCTTCGGTCCGGGCGGTGCGCAGGCCGCCGTCGAAGAGCGTTGCCGCCAGATCCGGGCCGACCGTCCAGACACGAGATGGCGCGCGCAGCAATTGCGACAACACGCTACTTTGAAAGCCGCCCGATGCCGACAAGGTCAGCGTGGGAAAAAACGCCGCGATCTCCACGCCGATCTGCTCGTTCGCGGCAGCCGCCTTGCGCTCTGCTGACGCGACGTCGGGCCGTCGTTCGAGAATAGCGGAGGGCATCGCGGCCGGAACGGTGGGCGGCGTGGCGTCGAGTGGCGACGCTGCGAGGGAGAACGTCGATGGCGGTTCGCCCACTAGCACGGCGATTGCGTGCTCATACTGCGCGCGTGCGACGCCGTTATCGACGGCTGAGGCCTGGGCCGATTGCAATTGCGTCTGGGCCTGGATTACGTCTGAACGCGCGACGGTACCTTGGGCGTACTGATTCTGCGTGAGTTGGAGCGTGCGCTGGTAGGCCGCGACGGTGTCGTCGAGGAGCTTTTGCTGTGCGTCCAGCGTGCGCAACTGGAAGTAGGTTTGCGCGAGCGTGCCTTGCATCGACAGGCGCTCGTTTGCCAGATCGGCGGCCGCGCTCTGCTCGCCGGCCCGTTGCGCGCCGACGGTACGGGTTACCGTGCCCCACAAATCCGGTTCCCACGACGCATCGAGCCCGAGGCCGAAGCTATTGCTCACGCCGCCGCTCGTGAACTGCGTGCTGTTTGGCCTGCTGCCGGTGCCTGAGCGCGAAGCTGAAGCCGATGTCCCTATGGTCGGGAAATAGGCCGCACGTGCTTCCGAGACCAGCGCCCGTGATTGCCTGTAAGCCGCCGCAAATTGCGCGATGTTCTGGTTCGAGGCATTAAGCCGCGCTTCGAGGTCGTTCAACTGGGGGTCGTTATAGATGGCCCACCAGTCTCCACGATCCTGCCGGTCGGCCGGTTGCGCCACTTTCCAGCCTTCCGCCGCTTCCTTGTAGGAGGCTGGGACCGCTGCATCGGGTCGCTTGTAATCCGGGCCGACGACGCAGCCGGCAAGTATCAATGCAGCAAGGAGGACGATCGAAGAGCGGCGATAAAAGAATGGGACTTGGGTGAACGGCATCTGCTATGAATTCCTGTCGGAGCCACGCGGTCTTCGCGACGGTAAGCGTTGCGCGGTGGGTCCGAGATGGTAACTGAACGCTTGCAAAAGGCGAGCGTTGGCAGCCGCTAGGGTAACGGCTTGAAAGCGGGGTGGGTATTACGCAGGGGAAGGAAACGGTTACGAGTCGTTACGCGTGGCGCAACGGTTCGAATCAAGCGTCGCAAGCTTTCACGCAAGAGGACAGTACGCGCTTTATGGCTGTTGTTTTGGCGGGATTAGGCTTGCGCACGTGCCGGTTCTCGAAATAGGCCGCGGCGAGGACCACTAACGATCCACCCGGCAGCAGGAACACGATCACGTAGAGCGCGACTTTCCACGAACTCAGGTTCGGCGGCAGGATGTGCAGCAGGGCTGCGGTCATCGACTGGCCGAAGCGTCGGCCGAGGGTGAGGGTGGTTTGGGCAGCGCGGTTCATCGGTAAATCCGGGGCAAAGCCGGGTAAATCCCTTATGCATCGAAGATTAGCCGATGCACTCAAGCGGTTAGAACATGGTCTCGGGCGGCGCGCGACGCGCATAACTCGGTCAACCAATAATATTGACTATGCAATGGTTTTTCAAGATACGTCGCGAGGCAAATTTTCCAGTGTTGTTTTTCGGCAATAGCGACCGCTGGGTCCCTGCTGCTGTCAAACCGGAGGTCATGCCCGTGCACTAACCCGAAAGGTTCGACGGCATTGTGCTGCCTAGCGCAATTTGACTTTACGGTCGGTAAAGGGCGGCCTTTACGGACGAGCCACGGCCCGGCGTGGAGGGAATAAAAACATGCCTAAGCAAGTGTTATTGCATGAACGCTAAACGGAATTGATGCCCTAGTGTTCAACCGCCAGGAATTTGTCGGATGAGTTCGGTCGATGCGTCCGAATAGAAAAAGCCGCGCTTTTTTCGAAAGGCGCGGCTTTTTCGGCTGAAAGCCATCT
>NZ_JBAUSA010000519.1:0-4629 GCF_049581465.1 Caballeronia sp.
GTCTTAAGGGTGGCCCGCACGATCGCCGACCTGGCGGCAGCTGACGCGCCCAGCGCGGCGCACCTCGCCGAGGCCATTCAGTATCGGCGAGCGTTCGCTACGGCCTGACGCGACCCTGCCGGTCGCGATCGGCACCCGCAAGAAGAATAATCGTCTGTCAAGACTTGACTTATGCACATTGCACCGAACCTGTTTCTGTTTTTGTCTGATCAAACTTGATCTTTGGCAATAATCCGCAGGGTATTGATTTTATTACGGTTTTTTTCCTGCCGAGATTGAAGGCAAAGTAAGGAAAGGCGCGTCGGACGGGGGCGTAGCGACTGATCAGCGAGGTTCTCCACAAAGTTATCCACAGGCTCTGTGGATAGTTGAAAAAACCGAGACAAATCCGAGTTTTAGCTTCAACTGCTTGCGCAAACTCTCTGACGTGAAACGTTCGTGGCGCACTCGCGAAATGCCGAAACGTCAGACCAAAGTGCGGTTTCTTAGATTTAGAGTAAACATTTAAAAAAGTTTGAACGAAGAGAAAAACTGATCGACCTGGTCAGGGGGGGGCAGTTTAGTTGAGACGATCGCAACTTGATAAACATGAGGTCCCTTGGCGACGAAGCGCGCGCTGATCTCGTGCGATTCCGTCTTTTCTCCATCGGCGCTTGCGCCGTTGCTTAGGCCCTTCACGTTGATTTCCTCACCAGCCAGTTGACCACCGGCCGCAACTTCGATCTGCACCGGAGATGCAACGGGCGTCGCATTCAGGTTGTGCGCGAGCCCGCGCTGCAGGAAGTCGATCGCGGCCCGCCGTGTCGGACCGTCTGCGTTCGGCAAATCAACCGTGCCAACGGCAAAAACGGCGTCACCCGCCTCGGCGGTTTGCATCGACATGTGCATTTTCTGGCCGTTGATCTCGATGTCCCGTGCGTCGGATCGGGGCTTCGATGGGAACGTGATTTCGTAGGCGTCGTCGTTGTTCTGGATCGTGCGCCAGTCATAGGCCGGCGTGCAGGCGAGCAGCGCGGCGGCAAGGATAATGCTCAGGACAGTGGTAAAAGGTCGCGGCACCGCGCGCCGCGCAGCGCTGAATACAAATGGGTTCATGGAGATTGTGGCGAATAAAAGCGAATAAAAGCACGATTATCCGCTGTCGACCGGTACCGCGTTGCCAGCAACACGGCGTTTCGTCCGTCCGCAATAGCGGAATTGGGCCGCGGCGCAGAACCGCTTTTTCAAGATTGGCGTTAAAATGCCATCCATTGTTAGATACGCGCGTCATCGAAACACAAACGGGCTGGCCAGAGGTCTTTATGTCACAGAATTCGCAAGTCTCATCGGCACGGGGCAAGAGCCCGCTGCGCTATGTCGTGATGGCTGTAGTCGCGGGCGTGATCGCATGTACCGGCTATTTTGCGTTCGGGGGACAGCAACACGTGCCCGACGCCACGTTCACGCTGCTGTCGGGGCAGAAAGTGTCGACGTCGACGGATCTCAAGGGCAAGGTCTACCTGATCAATTTCTGGGCAACGGACTGCGAAACGTGCATCAAGGAAATGCCGCAGATGGTCAACACGTACAACCGCTTCAAAGGCCGCGGCCTGGAATTCGTCGCGGTTGCAATGAGCACTGACGCGCCAATGTACGTCACGAACTACGCGCAGACCCGCAACCTGCCCTTCAAGGTCGCCATGGACGACGGCAGCGCCGCGAAGCAGTTTGGTAACGTGCAACTGACGCCGACCACGTTTGTCGTAGATAAAAACGGAAAGATTCTCAAACGCTACGTCGGCGAACCGACCTACGCTGAACTGGACGAACTTCTCGACAAAGCCCTGAACGCTGCGTGATCCGGCTTCTTGACGGTCGTCGCACAAACAAAAAGCCCGCTGCTAGCCTGCCCGTTCCACAAACGTAGAACGCTTGATTAACTGAAGTCCCGCCACGCGTAGAAGTTGGCGGGACTTTTTTTGTTGCGAAAGATTTCGGATGGCGGTTGCACCGCTGGCGGTGATTCTGACCTGAAGCGCGTGCGCGATACGGGCGGCATGTCCGGTCGTGCGCGGCGCAACCCTTCGTCAGCTGTCACGCTATGGATGGGAATGGGCTGCGTCGCACAAAAGCGCGCCAGCGGCATTTAAGTCCTATCCGCAGCGCTACAGCGACAATTTGGAAGGAACAAAATTCTCGCTGGAAGAAGCGGAGGGTATTGTTCTGCGCAACCAGATTGTTGCGCAGCGCCCCAAGGATTCACACGACATCCTTGGTGTGTTCAATCTCGCGTACAAGACCGAAACCCGGGCGATGCCGCCACCGGCGGGTGACGACTTTGTCGACGTGCTTCAGGAGCGCCATCACGCCATGCTCGAGCGCCGCCCGGAAGCGCACCCGGGCCACCTTAAGCTCGAGTCGAACTACGCAGGAACGACTCAGTTCGTGCAACCCTCGCACGTACGGGGAACACTTGCAGAAGGGTCCCGCCTCGCCTTGACAATTCCGGAGGGCCTTGCTCGGGCCATTTACTACCTCTTTCTCATTGCCGAGGTGCACCCGTTTGCCGACGGCAACGGACGGCTCTCGATACTCGTCACGAATGCAGAGCTGTCCCGTGCCGGACGGTGTCGGGTCATCGTTCCAACCCTCTTTCACTCGCAGTTTGTGGACTGCCTCAGAGCACTCACACAAGGCGGGCGGGCCAGCCCGCTCATCAAGGCTATGTTCCGAATGGCAGACTGGTGCGCCCAGTTCAACTACGCCGACCTTCCGAAAGTCATTGAGGCGATCAAGACCACTCACGCGTTCGAAGAATCGCCCGCAGAGTTCCGCTTGCTTAACAGCGACGGTAGTCGAGCCACGTGAAGTGCCCGCTTCCTTGACACGAAGAACGTGGAGATCCGCCATTCGGTGCAGCTCGGAAGGCAGGAGCTCGGTCCGGGAAGTCGGGGCGTTCGAAACCGAAAGCCCTGAAAATCAACACGTCTGTGGACCTGGCAGTCATTCAGCGGGTTCTTTTACTTTCAGCGTTCAATAGCGTTCGACTGCCAGCCCGTATCGCTTGATCTTTTCGTAGAGCGTCGCCTTGCCGACTTGCAGCCGATCGGCCGCCGCCGCCACCACGCCGCTGCACTGCTCCAGAGCCTCCGCAATCACCGCGCGCTCGAACTGCTCCGTGCGCTCCTTGAGCGATTGAGTGGCGGCATCGAGCGGCACGCCTGTTTCATCGATAATTCCCAGCACCATACGATCCGCGGCGTTGCGCAATTCACGCACATTGCCCGGCCAGTCGCGCTGCGACAGTTCTGCGCGCTGGCGATCGTTGAGCAGCGGCGCGGGGCGTTCGTACCGCACGGCGGCGTCGAGAAGGAAATGCTCGAACAGCGGCACCACGTCCTCGCGCCGTTCTGCCAAAGGCGGCAACGTGATCGTTACTACGTTCAGCCGATACATCAAATCGCGGCGAAACGTGCCGGCCGCGATGTGCCCGGCCATGTCCCCTTTGACCGCCGCGACCACGCGGCAGTTTGCCCGGATCGGCTGGTTGGAACCGAGCCGCTCAAGCACGCCGTCCTGCAACACGCGCAGCAATTTCACCTGGAGGGCCAGCGGCATGCTCTCGATTTCATCGAGGAACAAGGTCCCGCCCGACGCGTGCTCGAGCTTGCCGATGCGCCGTTTTTGCGCGCCGGTGAACGCGCCAGCCTCGTAGCCGAACATCTCCGATTCGAACATCTGCTCCGGCAGGGCGCCGCAGTTCACCGCGATAAACGGCTTGTCCCGTCGCGGCGATAAATCGTGCAAGCTGCGTGCGATCAGCTCCTTGCCCGCACCGGTGTCGCCGTTGATCAGCACGGAGGCGTCGGTCGGTGCGACGTTCGCTATGAGCTTGCGGACCTGTTCTATCGCAGGGCTTCGGCCAATTATTCTTGGCGCCACACTGCCTTGGTCCGCCAGTTCGCGACGTAGGGCGCGGTTTTCGAGGAGGAGTTTGCGGCGTTCAAGTGCGCGTCGAACTGCCTCTATCAGACGCTCCGAAGCAAACGGCTTTTCGATGAAATCGTAGGCACCGTCGCGCATGGCCTGTACCGCCATTGAGATGTCGCCGTGGCCGGTGATCAGGATTATCGGTAGTTCGGGAGCGCTGGCACGGCTTTGGGACAGGAGGTCAAGGCCGCTCGCGCCGGGTAAGCGGATGTCGCTCACTATCACGCCCGGGAAACTTGGGTCAATCAGGTGGGACGCAGTCTCCACGCTCCCGTAGCCCGCGACTTCGAAGCCCGCTAGTTGCAAGCTCTGCACGCTCGCCCGGCGAACTAGTTCGTCATCCTCGATGAATATTACTTGTACGCCTGTCACTGGGCTTTCCCTTTTCAACTCCGCGATGGCTTGCTCTTTGTCCTTGGGTCCGGCGGCGTTGGAGTTGCTCGCTCTCCCGGTAGACCTATGCCGCTCACTTCTTCCCGCTCTCTCTTTTGTTTATGCGCGACGTAGCGTTATCACGAATTCCGCTCCATGCGATCGATCCGCGTCCGCCTGCGTCCCACCCTCCGGCCCGTCTACTTCCATCTGCAACGCTATGTTTCTTGCTACGAGGGTGCCCCCGTATTCTCGTGCTATCGCCGATGAAATCGCCAAGCCCAATCC
>NZ_JBAUSA010000520.1:0-4267 GCF_049581465.1 Caballeronia sp.
CCTTACCCCGCTCTTTCATGGCCGGGCTGCTTTCAGTCGTCAGCATGATGATATTGACGACCTTGTTCGCGAGCTCGCCGCGAATCTTCTCGACCATGGTCAAGCCGTCCATATTAGGCATGTTGACGTCGCTGATCACGAGCTTGATACCCGGGCTTGTCTTCATCTTGGCAAGGCCGTCCTTGCCATCGACCGCCGTATCGACGTCCAGACCGTTCTTCCTTAGAAAGCCGGCGACTTCGTCTCGCACCGTGCTCGAGTCATCCACCACCAGAATTTTCGACATGAATCCCCCTTTTTATGAATTGGAATAGACCGAGTTCGCCCGAGCCCATGCTGATATCGCTGGAACTGCCATCAAAACAGTTCCAGTTCGCCACTGGATTCTTCAACGGCGCTCAGGTCGGCAATGAAATCGACAGGGGCATGCGCACACACGCAGAGGGTCGCGGCGAGCCTGACTTGGCCATTGATCGTGATTGCGTACGATGAAAGCAAGTCCGGCTTTAGCCCCAACAGATGCGGCAGGCATCGAGCGCTCAGCACGTACGGAGTCGACATTCCCAGATCTGGGAAATACTGAAGCAACTCCTGGTTCAGCGCGCCGCAAGTCAGATTGAAGACCTCCAGGAGCACTTCCTGGAGCGAAGCTTCACTACCTTCATTGACGAAGTACTCGCGCGTACTTTCGTCCTCGTTGAAATGAAAGACAAGCAACAGCCGGAAGACAATGGACGATACCGTCAGGATTACGGCATGCTCCTCCGTCGTCGCGTTAATAGCACTCGGCGGCAAGAGTTCGATCTCGCACGTATCGTCCGATTGCTTCGATATCCTCGATCGAACGGCCTTCTGAAAAATTCCTTCGAAACTATCCTTTGCGTGACCGGTAACCATAGGACGCCTAGTGAAGTCTTGACTTGAACTGGTCCGCGAGTAGCTGGACGCTGCCAAGCGATGCGGTAATCATTTTCCCGCCAGCCTGAATATCCTGGAACGTTGCCGCCGTCGTGATGTCATTCCTGTGCAAGCTGTCCCTATAGCTCTTCGACAGTTCTTCGGACCGCGACGCCAACGCTCTCACCTCGCCCGCCACGACTGCAAATCCGCGGCCGGCCGCACCCGCGCGCGCCGCTTCAATCGATGCGTTAAGGGAGACGATGACCACATGCTTGACGATAGAGGAAAGCTCCTGGTTCTTCGCGTGCATATCCTGGTTCTGCGCCATTAGCGAAATCATCTGTTCGTGCCAGCGCTCGAACGTGCCCGCCAGGCTCTTCAGGCGCGACGCTTCGCTGGCAATTCGCTTGGCCTGCTCCGCCCATTGGTTCTTGTCCTCGACCGTCGCGGCCAGCAACGCACGATTTTCGTCGGCGATCTTTGCCTGTTGCGCCAACTCCTCACGCAACTGGCTAACCAATGATCCGAGCGCCAGATTTGCCTGCTCGGCTTGCGCAGTCAGCTCGCCCTGACGCGTAGCGATTTGCGAATGCGACTCCACGCGGGCGTCAGCTTCAGAGCGAGTCCGGGCCATGGAGTGGCCGTGGTGCAACTTGTGCAGCGCCAAGGCAAGCAGGGCTGTTATCGCGCTGCCTGCCGATGCTGCTAAGAGATACTGTCCAATCACAATTCACCTTCTCGAATGACACTCGATACGTTTAGTCGATTACGCATCGCTTCTTGATTCAATGCAGTCATGCCGCGGCCGAACACACGCCGGCCCGTTGCTCGTTGTCCGTTGCTCCTTGTCCGGGCGCCACTCAAGGCTCACGGGTTTAGTCGACCACCGTATCAAGCTGCGCTTCCTCAGTCTTGCTCCCGGCGTGCTGTCCCGCGCTTGCCATCGCGAGCGCGCCCGGCAGGGAAACGACCGTCTGGAAGCGCCGGAAGTCTGCCCCTTCACGCGCGTCCGTAAAGCGCAATTTCAAGCTCCCATTCTCGCGCTTGAGGAAGTCACGAACCGCATCCATGCCGACACCGCGTCCCGATACTTCCGTGACCTTCTCGGCGGTCGAAAAACCCGGGCGGAAGATGAGATTTGCCACCTCCTCGTCGCTCACCGTGTCGTCGGGGCCGATCCAGCCTTTCTCAGTCGCAATGCTCCGAATCCGGCCCAGCGCGAGACCGCGGCCGTCATCGCTAACGGTGATCTGCAGCGCGCCGGCGTCGACGCCAACTTCAATATCAATTGCTCCAGTGGGCGGTTGACCTCGAGCCACCCGATGCTCGGCGGATTCGATGCCGTGGTCGATTGAATTACGCAGCAGATGCACGAACACGTTTTTCAGAGTCTCGCCAGCGTGGCTCTGCACGCGGTAGCCATTATCCTGAACGCGAACTAGCGGCGCCTCCTTACCCAGTTCGTTCGCGAGCGACGGCAACGATCCGAGCACGCCGGACAGCGCTTCGCTGACACTTTCAGTCCCTAGTAATTGCAAGGTTCGACGCACCGAATCTCGCATGGAAATCAGTTCGCCCAGATTGTCGGGGTTTACCGCTTCCAACTGACGCAGGCTGTCCTGAATGTGCTCGATATCGATCATCAAGTACCGTTCTACGTCACCACGGCGCACTGCTCCCTTACGGCCCAGGCTGACTTCGTTGATCGTGGCATAGCTTTCCAGCGCTTCCTTCACCCGCGCCAACTCCAGCACCAGCCCTTCCTGATTCCAGGCGCGCTCCGACTCCGGCTGGCGCAATTCGGCGTAGGTTTGCTCCGTTTCGTGCACCACGTTTGTCAGGTGCTGCAGGTTGTAAGTGCGCGCGTTGCCCTTGATGGTGTGCATATTACGGAACAGTTCGGCAATCGCCGCGCCGTCCGCCTGCGAATGCTTGCGAATGATCCGTTCGTTCTCGCTGACGAAATCCGACGAACTTTCGATAAACTGGTGAAACTTCTCCTGGCTAACCGCCAGGATTTCACCGATCATCTCCAGCCGTCGCTTCTGCTCCCCAGCCTCCGCCGCGAGTTGACGCAGCTCGGTCACGTCACGCACGCAGAGCATCAGGCGCACAATCAAGTCGCTTTCGTTGGTGATCGCGGACCAGCTCAGGTCGAGAATTTTTACCCGGCCGTCGGGCATGCGTTTGGCGATTTCGCCGACTAGCAAATGCTGGTTGAACGTGAAGTTGATACTGTCTTCGCCAAGACATGCATGGCTTGCCGCGTCCACTTGCGACAGGTCATCTGCGCCAAGATCCGTATCCGAGAAAACCAGATCCATGAGCTTGCGTCCGGCGATCTCCTTCGTCTCGAAGATCGCCTCGAGATACGCGGAGTACTCGGCGTGCACGACGGCGCCCTCGACAATCGTGAGAATGCCCTGCTGCATGTTTTGCAGCATCGCCTGGATGTCGGCGGTCTTCTGCTTGAGCAGCGAGGCGTTTTCCTGGATCTTCTGGATCATTCCGTTGAACGCCACGATTGAGTGGCCGATCTCATCCATCCGGCCCACCGGCACGCGGCGCGTAAAGTCCTGGCTTGCAGCAATTTCGCTCATCATGCCCTGCATGCCGCTCAGCGGACGCGTAATCTGGCGATACAGGAGCGACCCGATCGAGGTCAGGAGGACGATTGCAATTCCGGTCACAAGTGCGATGGCAGTCGTCGTCGTCGAGAGCGTGTCATTAAGCGCGGTGATTGCCTCGTCCTTCTCCCGGTTTTTCTCCACTCGCAATGTTTCGACGATGCCCTCAAGTTCGTCCCTGTATTGGGCCACGTTGGCAAACAGGAAGGCTTGCGCGAGCTCGTTCTTGCCGGCGGCTTTCATCTTGGCCGTGTCGTTGATGGCCGAGAAATAGTTTTCGAGGCTGTCATTGGCCTGGGAGACCAGACCGACCTGCGCGTGGCTGTTCGCACCCTTGGCTTGCAGGGCGAGTGCTTGCTGCAAGGACGACTTCTTGGCCTTCAGTTCTTCTTGCGCCTGCGCAACGACATTTCCGTCGGGTGCATAGACGAGGGTCATGGTCGCGAGCTGGACATCCTTGACTTGCGAGACCAAGTCTGCCGAAGCAAGCGCGCTAGGCACGACGCCCTCGGTCACTTTCCTGACTTCGGATGCGCTGTGGCGTGTCTGATAGACGGCGTAACCGCCTATCGCCGACAGTGCGACGAACATCAACACCACCAGCAATGTAATGCGATGACGGATAGTCAATTGAGGTACTCCCGGGCAAACCGTATCAAGGCGCTCTGTGCGGCTAAACGTCTTGGTGGATTAGGTCAATCCTAAAGAACCCGGATGATGGCGATCGTATGTTACTAATT
>NZ_JBAUSA010000521.1:0-7677 GCF_049581465.1 Caballeronia sp.
CAACGCGCCTCCGACAGATCTAAAAGAAAGCCGCCGCCCGCAATTACGGGCGGCGGCTTTCTTCGCTTCGCCTTCGCTTCGGATCCGTCGAGCCTGTTGCTTGCTCGGTGCGCCATCGATACCTCGATAGTCACCGCGAAACCGAAGCTATCGAAACGATGGCGGGCACCGCGCTTCAGAAGAAAAACGCGACGTAGCAACGTGCTAGGGGTGCACCTTTCACGCTGCATACGCCTATGCTTATGGATGCGGCATGAACTCCCTGACAATCGAGGCACGCGAATGACCTACGGATTGAAGTACGAGATGCAGACGAACCCGATTCCCGATCCAATCGCCGATCCAACCCGCGATCCAGAGGCCGATCCGCTGACGCCACCCTCACCGGGGCATGGCCCGGAGGAACCGCAACATCCCGATGTGCCGCCGGATCATCATCCAATATAAAGATTACGGAGCAGTCTCAACCTGCTCCGTCATGACGATTACGGTCGTTTCGGGCTCAGCGGGCGCGTTGTTGAACAGCTTCGCGCCCCTTTGATAGTTGAAGGCAAAGAGCAGGGCCGAAGCCGTCGACGCCAACAGGACGCAGAACACGAATACCGCACGATACCCCCACGTCGCCGCGACAAAGCCCGACGCCACGCCCGCCATCACCGAACCGGTCCGCATGGTATTGAAGAACAACGTGGTCGCCCGGGCGAGCGCGCCGGGAATCAGTTCCTGAAAATAGGACATGCCAAGGCATGACGTGACCGCCACCACCACCGCGTTGAGAATCTGCAACGGCACGAGCACCCACAAATTCGGCGCAAGCGCGATGCCGGCGAAATACACAATGTGGGACATCGACGCAAACGCGATCATGTTTGCCTTGTTGATCCGTTGCGCGGCGCCGCCGAGCATCAGCATCATCGGGATTTCGGCGAACGCGCCGAGGCCGACCATCTGCGCGACATGCGCGGTCGTTCCATGCAACTGGTCGACAATCAGCACCGGGAGCATGATCATCGCGATCGTCGAACCCATGCCAATGAGCGTAAAGGCCGCCAGCGCCGCGTAGACATGCGCATTCTTGCCCTGCGGCGGAATTTCGCTTGAGGTAGCGTCGGCCGAGTCCGCGGTGTCGTAGACCTTCGGCGCGCGCATCAGCATCACGATCACACCGGCCACGGCGAATGCGCCCGCCGCCGATAAAAACAACCCATTGAAGCCGGAGACGCCCAACACGATCGCGCCGACCGCCGGGCCAAACACCCACGCGCAGGAGAGCGTAGTGCGCAGCGTGGCCATCGGTAACTCGGTATTTTCGATGCCTGCCGCGTGCAATCGCGCCTTGCCGAATGTAAATAGCTGCGGGAAAACGGCCGCACCGATACTCAGGAACACGCAACCAAAGATGGTCAGCAACACGTAGTTTCGAGTCACGCACAGCAACGCATAACCCATCGCCGCCCCGGCTATCGACAATACGACGATGCGTTTCTTGTCCGCGCGCCGATCCGCCACTCGCCCGAGATAGGTGCTCACGATGACGCTGCTGATCGCGGTCAACGTCATGAAGATGCCGAGGCGAACGGGCGTCATGTGCGCCTCGGTCGCGCCGAACAACGACGTGTACGGCACGGCAAACGATGAAGCGATTCCGGCGAGAAACATCGCGAGAGCCATGCCGGGATACCCGGGCAAACGCAAGAGTGCGAGGAAAGTCTTGAATACGGCGTTCATTGACGTTCGCGCAAGCGGGCGGCAGCCGCGACGCGAAGCTCCTTACATGAGATGGAAGATATGCAGCGCGGTAAGTACTTAAACACGCGAGCCGCTTTTTTTCAACGCATGGGTTCGATTTTGATGTGAGACAAACGAAATCGCGTTCGGGACACTCGGTCCGCCAACCCTCTGGGTTGCGCACACGCATCCCGCTTGCAGAAGACGCCCCTCAACTCGACGCAAATAGTGGGATCGAGTCGAGTTGCTACAATTCGTGCCTCCTCCTCAAACCCTGTCCGCCCTTTCTGCCTCATGTCCGAAGAAAACTGGTTGTCTGAACCCAGCACTGCATCCAAGCGCATCATCTTTGCACGTCATGGTGAATATCCCTGCAACGTCCGAGGGGTTTGCAATAGCAACCCACGCACCGGCTTTTACTTGACCGAGAAAGGGGAAGCGCAGGCGAAGGCGTTAGGCGAGCGTTTGCGAGACGAAAGGGTTGAGCTCATCGTCACCTCGGAGTTTCTCCGCGCGCGCCAAACTGCGTGGCTGGTCAACCAGGTGCTGAAGGTGCCTCAGGTAGTGAACCGGCTAGCCAACGAAAACAGAGTGGGTGCCGCCTTCGAAGGCAAGCCGGGCGATGACTTCCAGCGATTTATCGAACCTGCGCCGGCCACCACTGCTGCGCCCGACGGAGAACCGTTCATGGGACTGCTCGCTCGCGTACAAGCGCTGGTCGCCGATCTGAAGTTGAGCAGCCCGAAGACGGTCCTTGTCGTCACCCACGGCTGGACGCTTCAGGCGGCGCGGGTCATTCTCGGCGAGATTGGCCCCGATGACGCCGCGCGCTGTGTCGGGATGCCGTCCAACTGCGAAATCGTGGTCGGTCGGTTTTGATCGCAGGTTGATGCGATTGGGGGGGTGTTGGATGTTGTGCGGGGAGTTGGGTTGTCGAAGTTCGCTATTTGGAAGCCGCGACATCGCGTGTCGATGGCCGCTACCGCAGAAACCGCCCTCACCACCCACCTCTCCGATTTCGCGTCCACATCAGTACCATTTTGTGGTACCAAGACCCTTGAACTGATGTTTTCGCGGCCCGTCTCGGCCAACGTGCGCTGGGCCGACATCGAGGCGCTTTTCCTCGAGTTGGGCGCCACGGTCATGGAACGTGAGGGCTCGCGCATCGCCGTAGTGTTGTTCGGCCAGGTACAGGTCTATCACCGCCCTCACCCTTGGCCAACCACCGATAAGGGCGCTATCGCCAGCATCCGCAAGTGGCTCGAATCGAACGGAGTGAAACCATGAACATCCTGAGCGTCAACAACTATCGCGCCGTCGTCACCTATGACCCGGACACCGACATGCTGCGCGGCGAATTTCTCGGCCTGAACGGTGGCGCGGACTTTTACGCGAGCGACATTCCCACCCTCAAGGCCGAGGGCGCCAAGTCCTTGGCAACCTTCCTCGACGTCTGTCGCGAGAACGGCATCGATCCGGTACGCCACTTCTCCGGACGCTTCAATGCACGCATCGATCCCGAGCTTCATGCGCGCGCCGTCGAAACCGCGGCGGCCGAGGGAATCAGTCTCAACCAGCTTATCGAACGCGCTATTGAACACGAAGTCAGGACCTAACTCCTATTGCGGTGGCACGCATGTGTGCCCTGCATCGTCACTCCCTTCGTTGTGTGCGTTGCGCTCCACATCGCGCGCCGATGGCAGATACGCCCCGGAGATAGCCCCGTGGGGATAGAGAAACGGCCACCCCACCACCGCGGTATAACGACGAAGGGCCGCTCACGGCCCTTCGCTTTCAACTACCCCCAATTGTCCGCGCCGATCGAGACCCGATAGCACACGAGCAGTAGATAACTACAATCACCTCAGCCGTGATTTCATTCCCAGTGCTTTTTTCTTAGGGGTGTGCTCTCCACCGAAGTCTTCCGCGTTTGCAGGTAACTTATTCAGGTACCGGTTCAGATTTTTCGCTCGACTTGTAGAAAGGCCCTCTGCCGACGAGTCTCCAACATCACGCCCTCGTCGATTGCCCGCGCCTATAACCTCACGTTTTCTGCGCGTTATATCAGGACCGGAACGATCGTCCCCGGAAGTGCGAACGCGTTAGCTACTTTGACCATGTCGTACCGGTGAAAGTCAATGTCGCGCGCGTATCTCTCAAGCTAAACCTCGCTGCGAATGTGTTCCATCATGACCCCAGAACCGCCGGGCGAAAATACCCAGCGGCGCCGTCTACGCGGCCTTTATGAAAACAAGCCTTTAACCTTCCGCCAAATCGCCGCGATGCGGTGCGGGCGCGTTGCGTCGAGCGCCTGCGTGGCGTCGTGGTAAGTGCCGGCTTCCCGGTCCTGCCGAACTTGTGAGACGAGTAGCCCGATATACATGGTATTTCTCCCCGGTTGGCGTCGCAGTTCACGGAAAGTCGGTCGCACAAACGTCGAGCGCGCCTGGCGCACGGCAAGTAGGGCCTACCGCCTTCCGCTAGTTATGGAATAACGTCAGATGGCATGTGAAACGGCTGTCGTTTTCGGGCATAACCCTCCTGTGCAGAATATTGATTGCCCTTCTCTCTAAGCGCTGTCTTTCAAAATTCACGCTTCACACTGTAAGTATTCCGAAATATAGTCACTACCCAGCCTCCGAATAAGCGGCCGTAAAATCCTCGGACACACGTACCAAAGCCATATTCGGCCTATCGGACGCCGGAGGAAACACGCACCAGCAGCCGTCGTCGTGCCGAAAAAAAAGCAATGCTCGCAGACCTCGCGGCAACGCAGTTTCGACGCACACATAACGTATCCCGCTCGTTCGTGTGCGGCTGAACTCAGTCACACGAACCGGTGTCGAGAGTCCTGGCGCAAGCCATTTATCGACCTGGGTACGCAGTGAATGCTCATGGGTGGCTTTCATGCGCTGCTCCGCTAAACGACTCCTGCTCCGCTCCGTCTTGCATGGCGTGAAGCGCTTTCGGCCCCATTTCTTCACTAGGGCTTTGCATCATGGTCCCGCCGCTCGCTGACGCCCTCAGTGCGCTGCACCGCGCGAGACGACGTAAATCCGAAAGTTGGGCAACAAGTTGTCTGGCCGTCCTGCGCTTCATGACAAACCTCCCGCACTGCACACCAAACCTAAGAAAGCACATTAACTCTATGCCTGTGCTGTCCGTTGCGAAATATCCTTCGGCAAAATCGCAACACTTATTCACGAAACTTTGATGGCCGTTTTACCCACGGCACGCCGCGGTGCGGCGGCTGTTACGCCTCTTACTCGCCATGTTTGTTTATCGGCAAGGCGAGATACAGACTTGAGCGCGAAACCCAACGCGTTTTATGGTTTCGTTACGATTGCGCTCTTCAAGGCAACGATGCGGTTGAATTGTCTCAAGTGGGTTCGCGCTTGGCGGGCCATCGATACACGACGAGCCTTCCCGCCGAACGCAGCCGCTAGCAATGAAATTTGCGCGCGCCGCCAGGCAGCCGCTCCAATCGGGTCGAGTCGCATGTTTCGTTTTCGTCATCTTCGCAATCAGACCAGGAGTGCCGTAAGAGCTCGCGCGACGACATTTTCGTCGCTTACCGAGCGCGCAGTCCGCCGCAGGCCTGGGTGGATGGTTTCCCTGGCTTTTGAGGAAGCGAATCTATCGGAGGGACTACGCGCCGCGTGCGCATCGACAGCCATGCTGCTGCTTGGCAACTTCCTGCATATGCCAGAGTTTGCGTGGGCTGCAATAGGTGCCTTTTGGACCTGTCTGGCAGATGCGGCCGGCTCGAATCGGACGAGGTTCGCGTCGATGACAGCCTTCGCGCTGCTATCGACTGTTTGCGGCGGGTTGACGGCTTACGCGTCCGGTATTGGCATTGCTGCAGCGACAGCAGCCGTCCTCATTTTCGCGTGCCTTGGCGCGCTCGGGCGCATTTGGGGGTCAGCGGCCGCGCAAGTTTCCATCCTCGCCGCGACGGCTTGCGTAGTCATGGTCGATCGGCCCATACAGGGTTCGCACCAAGACCTGCAATTCCTTGCGCTCTATCTTTTCGGTTGCGTGTTCGCCACGGTACTTAGCTTCTCGGTGTGGCGGATTCATCCCTTGGGCTCAAGTCGCGCTGCCATGCGGTCGACCTATTTTCGCTTGGCGGATATGGCGCGCGACAGCGCCCGCCTGTTGCGTCAGGACAGCGCGAGCTTTGCCGAATGGGCGTCCCACGCAGCGCGATATCGAGGCCAGGCACGCACCGCGATTGAGGCCACTCGCCACGCTTTGGGACGCGTCGCGCCGGACAAGAGCGCGGGGCGAGCCACGTTTGAGAACCTGTTGCTTGCGCTCGCGGACAGCGAACAGATTTTCGGCTATCTCATCGCGGTAACGGATGCGTGCGAGCGCGGCCATCACAGCTTGCCGAACCCGCGGCGGACCGCTCGCGTTCTTGATTCATTCGCCGCGATTCTGTCGGGCTTGGCAAAGGCAATCGCCGACAATCCCTGGGAATCGCCGGCGCATCTGCGCGAGCGCTTGCGTGTGCATGCCGAACGGCTTGAGGCCGCGCTTGGCGAGCCCGTGTTGCTGCGATTCAATATCGACTATGGCGACCTGGAGTCGACAAACAGCCGGCCAATACTCTGGTGGGCTGCTGCCCTCCAAGCGGTAGAGCGTGGTGCTGCGACGCTAGTGGCGAATGCATCGGTTCAGTCGATTGGCGCTCGCCATGCTGCTCGAGTGGGCGTAGCGGCCACCGCCGCGTTTCTAACGGTTCGCGTGTTGCATCTGCCCTACGGGTATTGGGCGACCATGGCAACGCTGCTGATACTCCAGCCGTCGATAGCCACGAGTTGGCCACGCAGCGTCGAGCGTGCGGCTGGCAGCGTCGTTGGCGGCCTGCTTGCAGCCGCCATCACCTTGGTCGTCCATGCACCCATCGCCCTATCGCTTGTTGTGTTTCCTTTGGTCTGCGCGACGATGGCGTTGCGATCGGTCAGTTACAGCTTGTTCGTGCTATTCATTACGCCGTCCTTTGTCCTGGTTGCCGACTTTGCTTCGCCTGGTGGCACCGAGCTTGTCCATGCGATGTTGCGCTTGGGAAACAACGTGTTGGGCTGCGTGATTGCGCTAGCCGCGACCTTTCTCTTGTGGCCGACGCGTGAACCAAGCAAGCTTCGCGACCGGCTGTCGACCGCGATCAGCATTCACTTGAGTTATCTGAGTGCATCGGTCGGGCGCACACGGAACGACGCCCTTGAGCTTGAACGGCTGCGGCGTGCTGCGGGCCTTGCGAGCAACAATGCGGAAGAAGTCGTAGCAAGGCTGCGACTTGAGCATCTGGAAACGCCGGCGATCCAACGGTCTGCATCGACCGCGCTGGCGCTTCTGCGACGGATGGCCGGAACGGCGACGCGGGCGCGATTCGGCGGACTAAAAGTTTCGCCAAACGAGAATCTTGCAGAGTGGATTCAAAGCGTCGGCAGTGGCATTGAGGAGCACTTGAACATCGATTCGGACCTCGACGTACGAGACGAGTTTCCAAAGCAGGGACTCTCGTTACTTGAAGCGGACGCGGTCAATCAAGTCGTGTTGCTTCGCCGTTTAGTGATGGAGAATGCTGAAGGATTGCGCCCTCGATAGATGGACGTTGGAGGCGAAGCGTGTGCGCGCGGCTGGTGCTTGAGGAGGGTGTTCAACTGCGGGTTAAATGTTTGGGGCTGCGCTACGTTCGGGCCAAAAACCGAAAATCTAAAACGACGACCCTTAAAAATTGGCGGTTTAAACGCGTTTCTTTGCTTCGTTTCTTTGCGCGTTTGCAGAAATGAAGTCCCGCCCCGGACAGGGGCTAATAGAAATAAGCAAGAAAATCCGATTTAAGCAGAACGACCACGCTAGAAGAAGGACTCAATGTTAGCCCCACACTCGCCGCGCGCAGCACCCCCTCCGCCCTAACCCCACCGCGAGCAGCACCCCGTC
>NZ_JBAUSA010000522.1:0-4483 GCF_049581465.1 Caballeronia sp.
CGTGGGCGGCTTCGTGCTCAACCGCAAGTTCGACCATCGCGACGCGCAGTTCGCGCAGCGCCTGGAAGCCAACGACGCGCAAGCTGCCGACCTTCGCGCCCAGGCCGATCAGGCCGCAAGCTCGGTCAAGGCGCTTGATACGCAGATCATTCAGTTCCAGGGCAAGCTCAGCGACGCCAACGCGCAAAACCAGGCGTTGCAACAGCAGTATCAGGATCTGGCGAGCAATCGCGATGACTGGACCATGGCTGAGGTCGAGCAAATCTTGTCGAGCGCGAGCCAGCAATTGCAGCTCACGGGCAATGTCCAACTGGCGTTATTCGCGCTGCAAAGCGCCGACACGCGGCTGGCGGCTGCGACTGGTCCGCAGATCGTGACGATCCGCAAGGCCATCGCGCAGGATATGGACAAGCTGCACGCTACGCCCACCACCGACCTGACGGGCCTTGCCATCAAACTCGATACGGCAATCGATCAGATCGACCGTCTGCCGCTCGCTGGCGAAGCGCGGATCGTGCCTTCCACCGCCCACGCAAGCGCACCGGGCGACACCGCTGCAATCGCCGCCGCGACCAAGCAGCCGCGCTGGAAAGTGTGGTTGCAACAGATTGCGGGCGGCATTGGAACGCAGTTGTCGAGTCTTGTGACGGTGCGGCGCATCGATAACGCCGACGCCATGCTCGCCGCTCCCGACCAGGGTTACTTCGTCCGCGAAAACGTGAAGCTGCGTTTGTTGTCGGCGCGTCTGTCGTTGTTGTCGCGCAGCGAGCCGCTGCTCAAATCGGATCTCCACGCCGCCGATACCGCGCTCGGCCGATACTTCGACCCGTCGTCGCCCCAGGTAAAAACGGTCCGCGATCTCGTGCATCAAGTCGATGCAGCGTCGCTCGCCGTCACGGTCCCCGACCTGAACGCGAGCCTTGCGGCGATTCACCAGTTCAAGCGAGGCGGATGATGACGATGCGTGGACTCATCTGGTTCGTGCTGCTGTTCGCGGCGGCGGCGGCTCTCGCGATTATCGGCGTCTTCGACGGCGGCCAAGTGTTGCTTGTGATGCCCCCGTATCGGGTGGACGTGTCGCTGAACCTTTTCGTGGTGGCATTGGTGATTGCGTTCATCGTGATCTATGCCGTGATGCGCGCAGTGCGCAACATCTGGAAAATGCCGCAACGGGTGACGGCCTATCGGGCGCGATCGCGGCTGGCGAAGGCCAATGGTGCGTTGCGCGATGCGATCGGGCATCTGTATGCCGGACGTTTTTCAAAGGCCGAAAAGTCGGCGCGCGACTCCCTTTCCATCGATGCAAACGCGGGCGCGGCCGGCCTCATTGGTGCGAAAGCGGCGCACGAAATGCACGAATATGCGCGTCGCGACGAATGGCTTGCGCGTGTGACGGGGCAGGATTGGCTCGACGCGCGGTTGATGGCGACGGCTGACATGCGTGCCGACGGCCGCGATGCGGACGGCGCGCTGGCGGCGCTGACTGAAATGCAGGCTCAGGGCGGGCGTCGATTGCATGCGCAGCAGATTGCGTTGCGCGCGCAGCAGCAGCTAAAAAACTGGGGCGAAGTGCTCAAGCTGGTGAAGACGCTGGAAAAGCGCGAGGCGCTGCATCCGGCGGTGGCTGTGCGTTTGCGTCAGGTTGCGGCTGAAAATCTCCTGCGTGACCGGCGCCATAACCCGGACGCGCTGCTGGAATTTTGGCAATCGCTGTCGCCGACCGAACGGCAGTCGCCGAGGCTTGCCGATCTTGCTGCGGAGTTGCTGATTGCGCTGGATCGGAGAAACGATGCACGCAAGATCGTGGAAGAAGCACTCGCGCAAAACTGGGATGCACGGTTACTGCGGCGTTATCCGGATTGCGCTGTGGTGGGCGAGGCGTTGCCTTTGATCCAGCGCGCGGAAGCGTGGCACAAGGAGCGCACGGAAGACGCGGATTTGCTGTTCGCGCTTGGGCGGCTTTGTTTGCATCAGCAGTTGTGGGGCAAGGCGCAGGCGTTTCTCGAAGCCGCATTGAAGCTGGCGGACAACGAACCGTTGAAGATTCGTACGCACCGGGCGTTGGCGCGCTTGCACGAGCAGCTAGGGGATTCTGAGAGAGCCAGCGAGCACTACAGGGAGAGTGCGCTGGCGATGACGGTAGTTTGAACGGGCCCGGCTTTGGGGGCGGTGGGGGCTATTAGCTTAAGGCGCCCCCAACCCCGCGCTCAAAGCTCAATAAAGCGGAATAGCGGCATCCACCTGCTTCGACCAGGCGTCGATACCGCCAAACAGGTTGTACACCTGCGTAAAGCCTCGCGACTCAAGGAACATGCCGACTTGCGCGCTGCGGGCTCCGTGATGGCAAATACAGACGATCTGCGCTTCGTCGTCGAGTTCTTCGCTACGCGCCGGGATATCCTTCATCGGAATGGCCACGATATTCGCCATTTTCGCGGTTTCAAGTTCCCACGGTTCCCGTACGTCGAGCAGGACAGGGGCAGGACGCGATGAGTCGGCGAGCCATTCGGCCAGTTCGGGTGCAGACAGGTTTTGCATGAGATTCCGGAGAGGTTCAAAAAGCGCGAGCGCAGCAATGCGCCGCGCTTGCTACCAGCACAAAGTTAAAACTTGAAGCGCGATGGATGCACCGCGTTCTTGAGCGGCGGGATCAGGGTTTCGAAAATATCGGCTACGCGAAACTGCTTTTCGTCCACACGCGTGATGATTTGCGCCTTCATGACCGGCGCGCTGCCGACAAACACCGCCAGCCGGCCACCGATTTTCAGTTGATCCAGGAAGTCTTGCGGCAGGACCGGCAAGCCACCGGAAACGCAGATCACGTCGTACGGTGCGCCGTCCTTCCAGCCATGGGCGCCATCGCCAGCCACGACCTGCACATTCGATACCCCATTGGCCGCCAGGTTTTGTTCAGCCAACTTAGCCAGTTCCGGCGAAATCTCGACGGTCGTGACCGATCGGCCGCGTGCTGCGAGCAAAGCCGCCATGTAGCCGCTACCGGCGCCAATCTCAAGCACGACTTCGTGCTTCTTGATGGCCAGTTCCTGCAGCACACGCGCTTCGACACGTGGAAACAGCATGTTCTGCCCGTCTGGCAAAGGGATCTCAAGATCCGCGAACGCGATATTGCGATACGCCGCCGGGACGAAATTTTCACGCTTGACGATCGACAGCAGGTTCAGGACGTCCTGGTCCAGCACATCCCAGGGACGAATCTGCTGTTCGATCATGTTGAAACGCGCTTGTTCGATATTCATGTTCAGTCTGCGGCTCGATCGATCGTTGGAGTGGAAATGAGATGAAAAACGCGTAGCGATTGTAGCAAATTGGGGCGCACCCTATATTTTGCGCGGCTCGGGTCAATGCGGCAACCGCACGTCCAGTTTGAGCGTGACAAGGCGCGCAACCAGAATGAACGCCGTGGATAGCAACACGTTGTAGACACCATCGCAGCCCACCCAGTCGAGCCCAAGATACAGCCAGCAGCCCGCGAATGCGCAGACCGCGTAGGGCCGCGAGTCGCGCAGGATCAGCGGCACCTCGTTACACAGCACGTCGCGTATGATGCCGCCGAACACGCCGGTCACTACGCCCATCATCGCAGCGGTGAAGGCGGGCATCCCGGCGTCAAGGGCGATCGAGGTCCCCGAAATGCTGAAGAGGCCGAGCCCGATGGCATCGGCGATCAGGAGCGCGCGCTGGTCGATCAGCCGCGTGGACCAGCGCAGGAGCAAGGGCGCGAAGATTGCCATCGCGAAAATCACGATGACGTATTCCTGGTGCTCGACCCAGTAAAACGGCCGACGCGACAGCAGGACGTCCCTTATCGTGCCGCCGCCGAAAGCCGTCGCGAGCGCGACCAGAAAGGCGCCGACGGCATCCAGCCGGCGCTTTCTCGCTTCGATCAACCCCGACACCGCGAACGCGAAAATGGCGAGCGCCTCCATGATGGAAATGGCCAGCGTAAGCCTGGGATGCACGTCTAGGACCCCTTTCGCGAGTCACCGTGATTGTCTCGCCGGGCACCCCGGTCCTGGGGATGCCCGTGATGATGCGGTGTGCCCCCCGGTTGCAGCAGCACGACCACGGCCCCCGCGCCACCATCGTGAGGACGCGCCTGGCAGAACGCGATCACTTGTTCCTTTTGCACCAGCCACGCGCGCACTTTGCCTTTCAGGACGGGCTCCTTGCCGATCGACCCCAGCCCCTTGCCGTGGATCACGCGGATGCACCGCATCCCGTGCTTCACCGCTTCATGGATGAATTCCGACAACGCTTCGCGCGCTTCCTCGCGCCGCATGCCGTGAAGATCGAGTTGCGCCTGCACGATCCAGGTCCCGCGCCGGAGCTTGCGCACCACTTCCTGGCGCACGCCCGCGCGGCAATAGGAGAGCGAGTCGTCGGTATCCAGCAAACTTTCGGGGTCGTATTCGTCGGAGAGCGCTTCGTGCAGCACGGCTTCTTCATCCAGGCGCGTCTGCAA
>NZ_JBAUSA010000523.1:0-3441 GCF_049581465.1 Caballeronia sp.
CCTCAATGAGCGCCTTGAGTTGCTTAAGCACGTCTTGCGGGCTTTCCTCTGGGATGACACGACGGTCAAGCCGCAGTGTCACCTTGTCCGGCACCACGTTCGTATTGATACCGCCCTCTATCAAGCCAACCACAATCGTCGGATGCTCGATACCGTCGGTAGCCGAACGAATCTCCGCCAGCGCCGCACGATGCCCATACAACGCATTGAGCACGGCCGTGGCCGCTTCGAGCGCGTCGTGTCCAGTGTCCGGTCGTGCCGCATGCGCGGACTTGCCGCGCACGATGACTTCGAGGTGAATAGCGCCGTTGTGGGCCGTCGTGATCGAATAGGAAAAGCCGGCGCAGATGGCGTAATCCGGCTTGACGATACCCTCTTTCAGCAACCACGCAGGCCCGATCAGGCCGCCGGTTTCTTCGTCGTATGTAAGATGCAGCTCGACCGTCCCGGCAAGCGACGCGTGGCTTTCAATCAACGCCTTCAGCGCAAATGCGTAGGTCGCGAAATCGGACTTCGACACCGCCGCGCCGCGTCCGACCATCCAGCCGTCGCGAATTTCCGCTCCGTAAGGGTCGCAGGACCAGCCGTCGCCCGGCGGCACGACGTCCCCATGCGCATTGAGCGCGATCACCGGACCCGCGCCGAAGCGATGCCGCACGACCAGGTTCGTCGCGCTGATCATGCCGGCGCGCTCGACTTCCGCCGCCGGAACCGCGTGGCGCTCGACCGTGAAGCCGAGTTGCTCCAACCAATTCGCCGCCATCTCGGCGTGACCGGCGCAATCGCCAGGAGGGTTATCCGACGGCTTTTGCACGAGGGCGGACAGGAATTGAACTTCCTGCTCGAAATTGCCATCGACGCAATGCATCAAGGCCAATGAAGTGTCTGGTTGGGTCATGGGATTGGATCCAGAGTTGAACGAGCCCGCTGGCGAATGCGTTGACAATGATAACGCGACGCGACAGGGGCTCCCGTGCGCCGCCCGAGCATGGCCCGCGGCGCCATTAAACTTTTGAGCGTCTAGCGAGGGTTTCATCGAAGAATGTTGCGAGGTGGGACCCATCGCGCGTTTGTTTCGCAATCATTTGAATGCGGTTCTCCGCTAAGCTTGACCGTATGTTCCAGCGCCTGATTCCTCGCGCATCCGACTCAGGAACCGACCCTCAAGACCACCGGAAAATGCAGCAATGAACCTTCGAGACGAAGCCGCGGCACTCGACCGCGAAGACCCTCTGGCCCCCCTTCACGACCAGTTTTCGCTGGCGAGCGACACCATTTATCTGGACGGCAACTCGCTCGGCGTGGCGCCGAAAGCCGCCGCGTCGCGCGCGTCCGAAGTCATTTCCGGCGAGTGGAGCCAAGGCCTGATCCGCTCGTGGAATACGGCCGGCTGGTTCGCGTTGCCCAAACGCCTGGGCAACAAGCTCGCTCCGCTGATCGGCGCCGAGCAGGACGAGGTTGTCGTGACCGATTCCATTTCCACCAACCTGTTCAAGGTTCTGTCGGCGGCGTTGCGGCTCGCCAACGAGCGGGACCCGAAACGCCGCGTGATTGTCTCCGAACGCTCGAACTTCCCGACCGATCTCTATATCGCGCAGGGCTTGATCGAGCAACTGGATCGCGGATATCAATTGCGTCTCGTGGACAATGTGTCCGAACTCGCCAGCGCCATCGACGAGAACACGGCTGTGGCGATGATCACGCACGTCAACTATCGAACGGGCGCGATGCACGACATGGCCGCGCTCACGCGCACGATCCACGCGGCGGGTGCACTCGCCGTGTGGGATCTTGCGCATTCGGCGGGCGCCGTCCCAGTCGACCTGAACGGCGCGGGCGCGGACTACGCCGTTGGATGCACCTACAAATATCTGAACGGCGGCCCCGGATCACCCGCGTTCGCCTGGGTTCCGAAGCGGCTTCAAAACGCGTGCACGCAACCCCTTTCAGGCTGGTGGGGTCATAAAAAACCCTTTGAAATGAGCCCGGAATATCGTCCCGACGACGGCATTGGACGATTCCTGTGCGGGACGCAGCCGATCATTTCAATGGCACTCGTCGAATGCGGTCTCGACGTGTTCCTGCAAACGAACATGGCGGCGTTGCGGCAAAAGTCGCTGGCGCTAAGCGACTTGTTCATTGCACTGGTCGAGTCGCGTTGCGCGAATTTCCCCTTGCGGCTCATCACGCCGCGCGCGCATGCCGAGCGCGGCTCACAAGCGAGCTTCGAGCATCCGCACGGCTATGAAGTCATGCAGGCGTTGATCGCGCGCGGCGTGATCGGGGACTATCGTGAGCCGCGCATCTTGCGCTTTGGCTTTACGCCGCTCTACACGCGCTATGTCGATGTATGGGATGCCGTCGAAACCCTGGCTGATATCCTCGCGACCGAAGCGTGGCGAGCACCCGAATTCGCCGAACGCGGCGCGGTCACTTGAAGTACCAAGACGCCTGAGCCGCCTGGAGAAAATTCGATGAAACAACCTGCTGAAACCACCGGCGCTTGTCCCATGGGCTATGGGTCAGAACGCGACACCCCGGCTACGCCCGAGGGCTGGCATGACGCGCAACTCAATTTCGCCGATTCAATGAGCTATGGCGACTACCTGTCGCTCGATTCGATCCTCTCGGCGCAACATCCGCGTTCGCCGGACCACAACGAGATGTTGTTTATCGTGCAGCATCAGACCAGCGAACTTTGGATGAAGCTTGCGTTGTATGAGCTGAGCGCCGCGCTCGTCGCCGTACGTCGTGACGAACTGCAGCCCGCCTTCAAGATGCTCGCACGGGTTTCGCGAATACTCGATCAGCTCGTGCAGGCCTGGAGCGTTCTCTCGACCATGACGCCATCCGAATACACCGCCATGCGGCCGTATCTCGGCGCGTCGTCCGGATTTCAGTCGCATCAGTACCGGCAAATCGAGTTCGTGCTCGGCAACAAGAATGCGCAGATGCTTAAACCGCATGCGCATCGTCCGGATGTTCTTGCTGAGGTCAAGGCAACACTCGACGCCCCCTCTTTCTACGACGAAGTCATCCGCTTGCTGGCGCGACGCGGCTTTCCGATCGCACCGGAACGCCTCGATCGCGACTGGACCCAGCCGACTACGCACGACGCCAGTGTCGAAGCGGCCTGGCTAACGGTTTATCGCGAGCCCGCACAACATTGGGACCTGTACGAGATGGCAGAAGAGCTGGTCGATCTCGAAGACTCGTTCCGACAATGGCGTTTTCGCCACGTCACCACGGTCGAGCGGATCATCGGTTTCAAACAGGGAACTGGCGGCACGAGCGGTGCGCCGTATTTGCGAAAGATGCTGGACGTCGTGCTGTTTCCTGAACTCTGGCACGTCAGGACGCTGCTTTAGGCGCATGAACGTGGAACGCGTGCGCCGCTTCGTGAAATCGTAGGGTGCCTTGCACAGGATCGGCGCCTTGGGG
>NZ_JBAUSA010000524.1:0-1848 GCF_049581465.1 Caballeronia sp.
CGGCTCGGTGCGCGGTGTGAGCTATGTCGTGCATCGCGGTCCGCTCGCGACACACGGGGCGGCGGCCGGAACGGTTCTGACGTTTCAGGAGTCGCGTGCCGTCGAGCGCCTCGACCGCACCCTGCGCTCGACGCAGCGGACTCAGCAATTCACTGCGCGCTACCGGCTTGACGATCTGGTCGGCGAATGTGCGTCGATGCAGCGGGTTCGCACGCTCGTCCAGCGCTACGCGAAATCGACCGCGACGTTGCTGATCCTCGGCGAAAGCGGGACCGGCAAGGAGATGGTCGCGCAGAGCATGCATCACTTAAGCGCGCGGCGCGACTTCGCGTTTGTCGCGATCAACTGTGGCGCGTTTCCGGAAGCGTTGCTCGAAAGCGAGTTGTTCGGCTACGAGGAGGGCGCATTCACCGGCGCGCGCAAGGGCGGCAAGGCCGGGTTGATCGAGGCGGCGCATCGCGGCACGCTGTTTCTCGATGAAATCGGTGAGATGCCCTTGCCGCTGCAAAGCCGCCTGCTGCGTGTTTTGCAGGAACGCGAGGTCGTGCGACTCGGCTCGACGGAACCGACGCGCGTCGATATACGGGTGATTGCCGCGACGCACCAGGCGCTGACCGATGCCATGGAGGCCGGTACGTTTCGCGCGGATCTTTATTATCGGCTCAACATCCTGAACATCGCTTTACCGCCATTGCGTGAGCGGCCGACTGACCTGATGCTGCTCGCCGTCGAACTATTGCAGCAGGCTGCGAAGCGCGAGCCGCGGCTTCGTGCGCGAGTCCGCAACGCGGATGTTGCCGGGCGCGCGCTCGCGGGCATCGGTGAATCGCTGTCTAGCTATGCGTGGCCGGGCAACGTGCGCGAACTGCAAAATGTGATCGAACGAATTGCCGTCGAACTGGCCGATGCGGATGGCGCCGACATCAGCGCGCTCACCAGTGACGATCTGTACTTGATCGCACCAGAACTCTTCGAGACACGTTCAGGCGCGCGAGACGAAGCGCTGACGCTTCGCGAGCGCAGCCGCCACATTGAGGCGGACGAGATCCGCGCGGCACTCGCTTCCTGCAATGGCGACCGGGAGGCAGTCTGCAAGGCGCTCGGAATCAGTAAGACTACGTTATGGAGAAAGTTGAATGGGGCAGGAGGTCGCAAGTCGTGAAAGGACATGGGCTTGCGGGGAATTACCGGCGGCCCGCGTAGTCATCTTCGCATCTTCGATCGTCACGCTGGCGCCGGCCGATCACGTCTCTCCCGAGGGTGCGGGACCCGCATCGCCACCATGCTCCGCGACTGCACGATCGCCGAGATGATCATCGACAGCACTGCCTATCGTCGGATGGAATTGCGCGTCCCCGAGAAGGTCCGTCAGTTCGAAGCGCCTGAGTTTGTCGCGCACGGGGTCCTTAAGCTCTGCGAAGTGTAACTCGATGCCACGCGCTCTTAGCTTGCGGATCAACTCGCGAAGCATATCCGCCGACGTCACGTCCACGCTCGTCACCGGCTCTGCCGCCACGACCACGCGGCGCACCTGTGTCGGCGATTGCGCGATGGCCTGTGACAGACGCTCCTGAAACTGCTCGGCGTTGGCGAAGAAAAGCGGTGCATCCCAGCGGAACAGCACAAGACCGGTAATCCGTTCGCCGTGCGGATAGCGCTCCAGATCGTGGTAGCCGCGCAAGCCGGGAACGCGCCCGAGAACCGCGAAATGCGGTCTCCAGCCATCCCACAGAAATTCAGCGATCGCGATCGCCACCGCAAGGCAGATACCGGGGATGGCGCCGAAAACAGCGACGCCCGCCAGGCACGCGATGGATAGCCAGAACTCCCATTGCTGGATGCGAAAAA
>NZ_JBAUSA010000525.1:0-4622 GCF_049581465.1 Caballeronia sp.
AGTGGGCGGCGTACACAGTCGCGAGCAACATGCGGCTCAAGCTCAGTCCTCGCAGGCTAACGAGCAAGCCACCATGAATACCTATTGGCATGCGTATGGCGCCTGCATGCAAGGGCGCGGATACACCGTGCAATGACGTAACTCAATGACGCAACTAACGCCGATCAATACGCGGGGAGAATGCCATGACTCGACAGACCACTAAGACGAGCAATTCTGCAAAGCAGTTTCGTGTCGCGATTGGCGCGCTATGCGTCGGCGTGACCTGCGCACGCACGGCGAACGCTACGGAAACCGGTATCGGCCGGCCGATGACCGGCATGCAGATAGCGCCCTATGCGGGCATCGTCCCGCCCACTTCCGACTGGATCTTGTCGATCACGTCGATCTATTACGAGGGGTCCCTTGGCAAGTCCACATCGATCCCGATTGCGGGCACGGTGTCGGCGGGCCTGAATTACCATATCTCGTACAACCTGATCAATGCCGTCAAGACCTGGGGCATCACGGCCGGAGGATGGAACTTTGCGTCGTCGTTCGGCGTTCCGGTTCAATACACGAGTGTCTCCTCGTACAACGGACGATTGCCTAGCGACAACGGGACCCAGTTCGCCGACCTGTTCTTTACGCCCGTTGTTGCGGGCTATCACCTGACGCAGACCGACCACATTGCGCTTAGCGTACAGATGTACGCGCCCACCGGCGCGTACAACCCAAATCGCCTCGCCAATGCCGGGCAGCATACGTGGACCTTCGTTCCGACGATCGCCTACACCAAGCTTCTTCCCGCTCACGAGATCGAGTTGTCGGCGAACTACGGCGTCGAATTCTATACATCGAATCCAGACACTGACTATCACAACGCACCTGTCAGCGTTCTCGACCTGCTTGCTATCAAGCGGTTCAAGGGCGGTTGGGGAGCGGGTGTCGTAGGCGGCTGGATCCAGCAACTCGGGGACGACTCAGGCGGCCTTGCAGACATCACGGGCGGCGCTCGTGGCCACTCAATCGGTATTGGCCCCATCGTTACGTGGTCGGGAAAATTGAGCAAGACGCCCGTGTCCGCCTCGCTACGCTGGGTCAACGAATTCGACGTCAGCAATCGGCCCAAGGGCAACGCTGTTCAACTTTCGGTCAACGCGACCTTTCAATGAAACCGGAGATCTTAGTGAGCGTGTTTATCGCAAATCTTGAGCGCCGCAGCGTGTGGCGCACCAGGCGGATTGCCGTCGCGTTCGCGACACTGGCCCTCTTCGCGGGAAGTGCTGGCGCGCAAGCGCCCTCTTCCGCAAGTGACCAGCCGGAAGCGACGCAACCGGAGATGCAACCTCAGGCGGTTACGGCGTTGAGAAAACTCGGCGAGTACCTGCGTACCTTGAAGAGCTTTCGTATCGATGCGGACAGTGTCACCGACGCGGTCCTCAGTACGGGCCAGAATGTCGGCTTCCTGCATCACACGGAGTTGCAGGTCGAGAGACCCAACAAAGTCCGGGCGCTGGTGACCGGCAACCGCGCGCCAAAGGGACTGGTCTACGACGGTCACACGTTCGTACTGTTTAACGATGCCGACCACTACTACAGCCGCGTGCCCGCACCGCCGACCATCGCGGAGCTCATGACCGATGCCGACAAGAAGTATGGGGTCTCGCTTCCGCTCACCGACCTGTTCTACTGGGGCGAGCATCCGGAGGACGAACAGTCGCTCACTACGGCGCTTTTTCTTGGACTGGACAAGGTAGATGGCAAATGGTGCAACCACTACGCCTACCAGCAACCGGGGCTCGACTGGGAGCTGTGGATCCAGGCTGGCTCGCGGCCACTGCCGTGCCGTTTCGTCATTGCGGACACAACCCAGCCATCGCGCCCGCAACACGCGATCAATTATCGCTGGACGCTCGATCCCAAGTTCGATGCGGCCACGTTCTCCTTCCATCCCGGCCCGGATGCGCACCAAATTGCACTCCGTCCGGCAATAACATCTAACGACAACAACGGAGGCGCGCAATGAAGCGATTGACGCAACTCACGGCTATCGCGTTGTCGATTGCACTCACGACAGCCGCCACGGCCACATTCGCATTCGGCTTTCGCGGGGGAGCGCGAACCAGCATCCATGGCGGGATGGGAGGAGGATTCCATGGTGGCGGCGGCGGTTTGCAGCACGGCGGCAATGTTGGCGCCCCTCCCCCGGGGAGCGGCGGCGGGCAACATGCTGGTGGAGGAGGTGGTGGACAACCGTCTCACGGTAATGGGGGCGGCGGAAGCAGCGGTGGTGGAAGCAATCACAACGGCAGTGGCGGAAGCAGCGGTGGCGGAAGCGATCACAACGGCGGTGGCGGAAGCAGCGGTGGCGGAAGCAATCACAACGGCGGTGGAAGCGGTGGCGGTGGCGGTGGCGGTGGCGATCACCACAACGGCGGGGGAAGCGGCGGTGGAGACGATCACCATGGCGGCGGCGACGATCACCACAACGGCGGCGGCGACGATCACCATGACGATAATCACCACCATGACGACCACTACCACGATGACGGCTGGTACGGCAATCCGGTCGCTGTTGGCGTCGCCGTCGGCGTAACGACCGCAGTCGTTGTGGGTGCGACGGTGGCATCGTTGCCGCCGAGTTGCAGTAGCATCGTCGTCAACGGCATTGCGTATCAGCAATGCGGCCCGAACTGGTATCAGCCGCAGTATGTCGGCGCGCAGGTTCAGTACGTCGTAGTCGCGCAACCACGTTGACCCGGTGAAGACGGAAAGCGGGATCGACTGTCCCGCCTTCCGTCCCAACCGAGGTCAACGTCCAGAGATATTCGGGAGATACATGCACCAACACGCAGTACTCCTACTGTGGCGCTTCAATTTCGGTATCGGGTCGCACGCGAGCGCGATTTGACCTTGGGTAACGACATCGCTCGCGGTCCTGGTCAAAACGCCTTTTACGTTCAGGCGCGCAAGCGCCTGACGATGACACTATGACCTAGTCACTGTGGAGGATGGCATGGACATGGAAATGGATATGGACCCGACGCTACGCATAGTGCGCGCGCTACGGCGTACCGCCGCCAACAGGCGCGTGCTGCCCTACGGCAAATTTCACGCGATGTTCGATCGTACGGTACCCCTCATCAAGCGCTATCAGGTGCTCGAGTCGGCAATCAATGCGCTCGGCGATGTGTCGAGCATCGACTATGGCGCGCTGCTCGCTTGCGACAACGGCTTGCCCGGACCGGATTTTTTCCAGCGATACCGCAGGCATCGCCTGGACGACTTCGTCGCCGTCATGGGCGACCCGCGCTTTTGCCGCCAGAGCCGCAAACAGCAACGCGTGCTGGCAGATCGCGAACGGGAGCGCGTGTATGCGCACGCCCGCCCGATCTCCGAGCTTGAAGATCAGCGGGAATGCGCATGAGCCAACATGAGTCACGGCAGGCGCCTTGACCCGGCCTGCCGTCATCGCAAGCAGCGTCACCAACAGCATCGACTTGCCTCCGACGCGATGATGGTGGTGCCGAGCATGCTTGCAACGCCGATGATCACGGACGGGCGGCGTCCGTGGCCGGGCGCCGCCACGGCGTCTCCGGCGACGTCTGATGAAGCTATTGACATAGGTTGACCTAAATGAAATGCCCGTGCCGGACCGTCAGCGGAGTCGTGCGAGGTTCCGCACGAAGCATCACCGCGCGGCGTCAGTCTGTCTGCACCAGTAGTCGAACGTGCCTTTGACGATCGACGGTTTGAGCAGGTAGTCGTGCGCATCACTGGCGAGTTCGTCGGACAGTGGCGTGAGTGGCCCGAAAGCACGGGCGCGGATTTGCATGCGCGCGGCGCGCTCCAGATACACCGACAGATAGGTCGCTTCTTCGACACTGTCGCCGGCGGTCAACTGGCCATGGTGCGCGAGCAGGATCGATCGTTTCTGACCTAACGCTTCGGTGATGACCACGCCTTCCTGATCGGCGATCGGCACGCCCGGCCAGTCCGCGAGAAACGCGCAGTCGTTGTGAAACGGCGTCATGTCCATTTGCGAGACGACCAGCGGCTGGCGCGCGGCCACCAACGCCGACACGTACGGCGAATGCGTGTGGATAAGGCAGTGGCGGTCCGGACGGCCAGCGTAGACCCAGAGGTGAAACCGCGTGGCCGGATTGGCCATGCCGGTGCCGGAGAGCGTATTCAGGTCCCGGTCGACCTCAATGAAATCGTCCGGCGTAGCCTCGTCGAAACCGAGACCGAACCGCAGCGTCCAGTACGCACCGGCGTGCGCTGAACGTGCACTGATCTGGCCGGCCAAGCCCGCTTCCTGACCCGTCATGGCCAAAATGCGGCACGCGTAGGCCAGCTTTTCCTGAATCGAGCGCTGCTGCGGCTTGAGATGTTCCTTCATCTCCCGCGTGGCACGTTCGTCGAAATACTCTTTAGCTCGTAAGTCCATACTGCCTCCTTTCATGGTCGGGCAGAACGAACAGCACGCTTGGGTGCATGAATAGCCTGGCTCAATGAGCCGGGCGATCCTGGCAGCGGCCGACGTTACACCGACGGAATGGCGCGCCATCTTCCGGTGGCGACGTAGAACGCAGTATGGGGGGACAAAGGAGCAGGAGCTATGACGCGGTGCTCATAGC
>NZ_JBAUSA010000526.1:0-2210 GCF_049581465.1 Caballeronia sp.
TAAAGCTGCTTGCTTCTTGCGTCTTCCGCTTCAGGAAGGAGGCGAAGTATGCAGACTTGTTTTAGTCTCGTCAAGCTAATCCAGGATAAATTAAAAAGGTGTCAGAAGACGTCGTTCAGGACCCGCACACGCACGAGCCGGGATATCGACTCGCACCGTTCTCGGCATTCGCCCAGCTATATCCCGCACGATTCTTCTGCTGATACGCGGCGCGTATCGAGACGCGCGGCATTTGATGGCAAGCGGCGGTGGCACTTCGTGGATCAGATCGCATGGGCCGGCCGTTCAAGGAGTTATCGAACCGGAAGGTCGTCGCTGGCGCTCGTTCCGACCATCTTTTTCCGGCAGCGAACGGCGATAGTCTCCAGGACTCCTCAAGTGGGTGGATGCAGGGACGTATCGAACTGGTCGAGCCGCTAGGTTCCCAGGTCATGGTCGGGAGTTCCTTGGTCGGCGCTCAATTCGAGCGACAGCCCGGACTTGAAATCGGCAAGACGATCACCTTGCAACACAAGCCTGACGCGCCCCGCGCATTCGACGTCGAGACAGAGCGTTCGATACTCCCGGCCCCGGTCGCCGAGTCCCGTGCGGCGCTTGTCAGTGCATGAGTGGATGCTGCAAACTCAGTACCCATCGACCCGAAACCGTCACCTCCTCTAGCCATGAAAAAACTTCTCAATGACCCGTCGGCCGTTGTCCGCGAAATGCTTGAAGGGCTTGCCCGCCTGATGCCGCATGTCGCGATCCTTGGCGATGAAAACGTCCTCGTCCGACGCGGACTGCCGGCGCCCCCGGAACGCCCCGTCGCCATCATTTCCGGCGGGGGAAGCGGGCATGAGCCGGCGCATGGGGGATATGTCGGGGCCGGCATGCTTAGCGCTGCGGTGTGCGGTGAAGTGTTCACCTCACCCTCCACTGACACCGTTCTGGAGGCGATCCGCGCAACGGCTGGACCGAATGGTGCGTTGTTGATCGTGAAGAACTACACGGGGGACCGGCTCAATTTTGGACTTGCGGCGGAGCTTGCCCGCGCCGAGGGAATTCCGGTCGAAATAGTGACCGTGGCCGACGACGTGTCGCTTCGCGCCCAATCCCAGCACAATCAGCGCCGTGGGATCGCGGGTACGGTGCTGGTACACAAGATTGCAGGCGCGACAGCCGCACGTGGCGCTTCATTGGCCCAGGTAGCCGCGGTTGCCCGCGAAGCTTGTGTCAATCTCGGGACGATGGGCGTCGCGCTCGATGGGTGCACGCTACCGGGTGCAGACAAGGCCGGCTTCAGCCTCGCGGACGACGAGATTGAGCTTGGACTCGGAATTCACGGTGAGAAAGGCGTGGAACGTACCGCCCCAATGCCCGCGGATCAACTGACCGAGACGCTGCTTTCGAACATCATCGAAGATCTGGCGATAAAGGGCGGTGAGCGGATCGCGCTGCTCGTGAATGGACTCGGCGCCACGCCTGAGATGGAGCTGGCGGTGGTCCTTCGGGCCGCGTTCGACAACCTGACACGGCGCCATGTGACGGTCGAGCGCGCGTGGTGCGGCACGTTGCTGTCAGCCCTCAATATGCCCGGCTGCTCCATCTCCGTGCTGCGCGTAGACGATGAAAGGCTAGCGTTGCTGGACTCGGAAACCGAGGCTCGGGCATGGCCCGGCAGCGGGATGGTCAATCCAAACATACACATGCCGATCGCGGCCACGTCGAAGGTCACGTCGTCCGAGCCCAGCCGTACGGTCACTCGCGCCGACGAGCGGGGCTGGGCGCAGAGACTAAAGCCCGCGCTGGACGCAGTTGCGCACGCGCTGATCGCTAATGAAGCGACCTTGACCGATCTCGACTTGAAGGCCGGTGACGGTGACCTCGGGGCAAGCATGAAGCGTGCGGCAGATGCGATCCTGGCTGTCCCAACCGACGCCTTGACCACTCCGAGCGGTGCACTCGCAACACTAGGCACCGCCTTGAGAAGGGCAGTTGCTGGAAGCTCCGGGCCGTTCTACGCTACCGCGCTGGTGCGCGCTTCGCGCAGCCTGGCCAATGCGGATGAACCGACCGCTCAGGATTGGGCCACTGCGTTCAGGAGTGCCGCTGACGCTATCAGTGAATTGGGCGGGGCGAAGGCAGGAGATCGCACCATGCTTGATGCCTTGGTGCCGGCTATCGAGGCTTTCGATGGCGGTTTGAAGCGCGGCCTGAGTGCCGCTCAAGCG
>NZ_JBAUSA010000527.1:0-3674 GCF_049581465.1 Caballeronia sp.
GCACGATCGACGCCACCGCGGCGATCAGCGCAGCAATGCCAATGGCCCGCAGATCAGCGACCGTCAGATGGGTGCCGTATGCGAGCAACTCCCCAATATATATTTGCGATCCGATTCCGGCGCCCAGCACGCCGAACCGCTTCAGATATCCGACCAGGAAAGCGCCGGTCACAAGAACCAGTTCCGGTCCCGCTCGCCCGGCAATCTGCAATTGCCGGGGGAAAAGCACGAACAGGACTGCGCCTAGCGCGGCAGCAAAACTGAGCAATGCGAGATCACGACTCGACTCGGCGCGGGTCGTTTTCCCCTCGGACACGCTTGCCCAGAGCGCGAAGCTTCCAGCAAGGTAACCCAGCGATACGCTACTGGGCACGCTGTGGGCAATATCCTGCAACGTCCCGAGTGCGGCCGCAATGCCGTACGCCGTCACGAGCCGCAATCCCTTGATTCGACGGTGCGTGCCGGGGTCAACCTGGTCCAGCCAACGGCCAACTGCCTCCACAGGCATCAGGATGCCACGCCGAACAATCCCACCATGGTTCGCGGAGCCTTGCGGGTTGTCATTCATCGGCTTCACCGTATCGTTTTGCTGGACGTGCTCATCGACTGCGTGACTGCGCCGGCCACCACGCCCAACCGCGACCTGAACGCCGCAATTCGATAACAGAGAGAGGTGCGACTTCGACGCGGGTGAGCGATGAGGATGGGGCATTCAATGCATGGATGACAGCCGCACGGATGACAGAAGCATGCGTGATTGCGACGACGTTGCCTGTCTCATCTAAGTTGTCCAACCATCGCCCAACCCGGGCAAGAACCTGATCGAACGACTCCCCATCCGGCGGCACCGTATCCGGATCGCAGCTCCACGCCTGCGCTTTGGAGGGTGCGTCGACGGCTATGTCGGCAAGCCGCCGACCGCGCCATCGACCGTAGTTTGCCTCAGCGAGCTCGGTCGTGATCCGCACCGCGAGGCCGAGCGCGTGCGCTGTTTCGAGCGCGCATGTCGCTGGGCTGCAGAGCGCAAGCGCGTCAGCGTCGATCGGCATGCTTTGTCGCGACGCCGTGGCGTCTGCAATGCCACGCGCATCGAGCGGATCGTCGGCGGGAAATCTGCCCTCACGCATCGCAGGGGTGGCGGCATGACTGATCAGTATTAATCGAGTACGCATGTCTTTCCTTACGAACGAAAGTATCATCACTTGGCTACGCTTCACCGCTCGTACTTTTGCTTTGGTGTAAAAGTCTAGCGCGTAAAATACCGTGACTCGAAGCGCGGAAGCCGGTGCAAGCCCGGCGCGGTCGCGCCACTGTAATTGACTCGTAAGGAGTCGAAAGCCAGACCTGTGCTTCTTGTCACTCTTTCTTAAGCAACTGTCGGGGCGCGTACCCCTGGAGAAGATCAATCATGACTGACGGTGTATTCAATCCGGCCGCCGAGCCGACCGCCATCCCCCTGCGCGAACTGCTGCCGTGGATCGTCTTTGGCGGCTTGATCATGCTGCTCGCCATCTATTTCGTCGGCGCAGAACAGGGAGCGACCTCGCTTGTTCGCGGCATGTATGTCCACGAATTCGTCCATGACGGCCGCCATCTGCTTGGCTTTCCTTGCCACTAGTGCGGAGATGAACATGGTCGGTAAATTGTTGGTACGCGGCATGCTGGCAGGCATCGCCGCGGGACTTCTTACGTTCAGTTTCGCCAAGCTGGTAGGTGAACCGCAGGTGGATCAGGCTATTTCCTTCGAGGAAAGAGCCGACGCGGCCAAGGGTGAAGCGCCCGAATCGGAAATTGTCAGCCGGCATACCCAGGCAGGCGTGGGACTTCTGACCGGTGTGGTGACGTTCGGCGCCGCGGTTGGAGGTTTGTTTGCACTGACGTTCGCCTACTCTTTTGGCCGCGTCAGCAAGCTCGGGGCAAGGCCGTTGTCTGCGTGGCTTGCGCTCGCGGCGTTCATCACGCTGGTGATCGTGCCAAACATCAAATACCCTGCAAATCCGCCTTCGGTGGGCGACCCCGAAACGATTGGGACGCGGACCGGATTGTTCTTCCTAATGATTGCGATTTCGATCGCAACGATGGTGTTCTCGCTCAAGGTGCGCAAGCACGCCATTGCACGCCTGGGTCATTGGAATGCATCGATCATTGCGGGCATCGTTTTCGTCGTGATTATCGGCGCCGTGCAGTTGGGTTTGCCCGTGATCAACGAAGTACCCGCGGCTTTCCCGGCGGTTCTGCTGTGGAAATTCAGGGTCGCCGCGATCGGCATGCAGGTCATCATGTGGACCACGATCGGGTTGCTGTTCGGTGCGCTCGCCGAGCGCTGTCAACTCGCTGCATCGACAGGCGGGATCGTCGGCAGATCGCGGTCATAGCGGACGTCCTGTACAGCGGGTGCACTTCAATTGTTCGTTAAATCCAGCGAGTCAATTCGTTTCGCGCCGCTTTATCGCGGCTGAAGAGATCTCTACATTTGCACCCACGCAGGCCGATTGGCTCGGGAAAGAGCCTCTCAGCCTCCACGGTGGCAAATCTCTTCAAGGAAACGATCATGAGCAAGCTTGCAGGCAAAGTAGCCGTTGTTACGGGCGCGTCGAAGGGGATTGGGGCTGCTATCGCCAAGGCACTCGCAGCAGAGGGCGCTTCGGTGGTCGTCAACTACGCTAGCAGCCAGGCGGGCGCCGATGCTGTTGTTGCGGCGATCACGGCGGCCGACGGCCGGGCAATCGCAGTGGGTGGCGATGTTTCGAAGGCGGCGGATGCGCAAGGGATCGTCAACGCGGCCATCGAAACGTTTGGGCGCCTCGACATTCTCGTGAACAATTCGGGAATCTACGAGTTCTCGGCCATCGAAGAGATCACCGAAGAACATTTCCACAAGCAATTCAATGTCAACGTATTGGGTGTGCTGCTCACCACGCAGGCCGCCGTGCGTCATCTTGGCGAGGGAGCGAGCATCATCAACGTCAGTTCGGTCGTAACCCGCATTACGCCCGCTACAAGTGCCGTGTATAGCGGCACAAAAGGCGCGGTCGACGCGATCACCGGCGTGCTCGCGCGCGAACTCGGGCCGAGGAAAATCCGCGTGAACTCGATTAATCCGGGTGTAGTGGTGACCGAGGGTACTCACACGGCAGGGGTAATCGGCTCTGACCTCGATGCGTGGGCGCTGAGCCAGACTCCGCTCGGCCGGCTGGGTCAGCCGGATGACATCGCGTCGATCGCAGTGTTTCTTGCGTCGGACGACGCGCGCTGGATGACGGGCGAACAACTGGTCGCGAGTGGCGGCCTGCGCTGATCCGGACGAATGATTCTGCCCGGTGCGGACCGACGGTGGTCCCGTCGGGCGGTTCTGGGGTCGCGGACACTTAAAGGTGGCTTACCCGCAGGTGCTTACCCGCAGGTGCTTACCCGAGCACCTCGGAACGCCCAAAACAAAAAACCCCGTAGGCATAAGGCTTTACGGGGTTTCTCGAACTTCTTCGGATTGCTCCGGACTACGTCTTGGTGCCCAAGAGAGGACTCGAACCTCCACACCTTGCGGCGCATGGACCTGAACCATGTGCGTCTACCAATTCCGCCACCTGGGCCAAGGGGTACAGCAAGGGCGCTATTTTAGCGAATGATTGGGAAGTGTCAATGGGCAAAGAGGAGGGCGCGGGCGAGTCCTTCCC
>NZ_JBAUSA010000528.1:0-10132 GCF_049581465.1 Caballeronia sp.
GGCCTCATCATCATCCTCGCGGTCTATGCCGATATCTTGCGACGCAAGAAAGGCTGAAGAAAGGCTAAAGAAAAGGCTAACGCTACGCGCGACAAGATCAAGAATGGGAGCGCCAAAGGCTCCCCGAACGGCTGAAAATTAATGGCCCACCCTAGGAGGAGAAACACCATGTTGAAAAGAAGACTAATCGGTGTCGTGGTCGGCGTTGGCGCGCTCATTGGCGGGACAACTCTCACGCACGCTGACGAGATCTACATCCCGCTCATCTCGAAAGGCTTCCAGCACCAGTTCTGGCAGGCCGTCAAAGCCGGCGCAGAACAGTCGGCGAAGGAGCATAGCGTCAGGATCACGTTCGAGGGTCCGGAAACCGAGGCCATGGTCGACAAGCAGATCGACATGCTCTCGGCCGCGCTCGCGAAGAAGCCCCAGGCGCTCGGCATCGCGGCGCTTGACAGCAAGGCGGCGATTCCGTTGTTGAAGAAGGCGCAGTCCGAGAAAATACCGGTCATCGCCTTCGACTCGGGCGTCGACAGCACCATTCCGCTGACGACGTGTGCAACGGACAACGTTGCCGCGGCCGCGCTCGCCGCCGACAAGATGGCCGAGGCGATCGGGGATTCTGGTGAGGTCGGCCTGGTCGTGCATGACCAGACCAGCCGCACCGGCATCGATCGTCGCGACGGCTTCCTGAATGAAATGAAGGCGAAGCATCCGAACATCAAGATCGTCTCAGTCCAGTATGGCGGCGGCGACCATCTGAAGTCGGCGGAAATCGCCAAGACGATGATCCAGGCCAATCCCAATCTCAAGGGCATTTTCGGCGCTAATGAAGGCTCGGCAGAAGGGGCCGCGATCGGCGTCAAGGAATCGGGCAAAAAGCTCGTCCTGATTGGCTACGACTCCGGCAAGGAGCAAAAGGAGGACATCAATTCAGGCCTGATGCTCGGCGCCATTACGCAGAATCCGGTTGGCATCGGCAAATGCGTTGTCGATTCTGCGGTGAAGGCGCTGAAGGGCGAGACGCTGCCCAAGAAAGTCGACACGGGCTTCTACTGGTACGACAAGAGCAATATGAGCGATCCCAAGATAGCCGCCGTACTCTATGACTGATTGCTGCCGCTAGGGCGCGGCTAGAAAGGACGGGTCGCGGCGCCTTTAGACGCCACGACCCTTTTGTTTTTATTGGAAGTCGATCGCTGTCACTCAGGAGGGTGTCCAGATGCCCACGATCACAAAGCTGTCCGTCCGGGACATTCGGTTTCCGACCTCGCGTTCGCTCGATGGCTCCGATGCGATGAACGCCGCGCCGGATTACTCCGCCACCTACGTGACCCTCGAAACCGATTCGCCGGAGATGTTCACGGGCCATGGACTGACGTTTACCATCGGGCGCGGCAACGAGATCTGCGTGACTGCGGTACAGGCGCTTGCCCCGCTGATTGTCGGCAAGACCCTTGAGGATATCGCCGCGAACATGGGCGCGTTCTGGCGCGCGCTGACGTCGGACAGCCAGCTACGCTGGATCGGTCCGGACAAGGGGGCAATCCATCTGGCGACGGCGGCTGTGGTGAATGCGGCGTGGGACCTGTGGGCCAAATCGGAAGGCAAGCCGGTGTGGAAGCTGCTCGTCGACATGAGCCCGGAAGAACTCGTGCGTTGCCTCGATTTCCGCTATGTGACCGATGCGATCACGCCGCATGAAGCCATCGCCATGCTGCACCGCCATGCGAAGACCAAGGGCGAGCGCGAACAGGAAATGCTGGCGCACGGCTATCCCGCCTATACGACTTCGGCCGGCTGGCTCGGCTACGACGACGACAAGATCCGCCGGCTCGCACGTGAAGGCGTGGCGCAGGGCTGGACGCACTTCAAGCAGAAGGTGGGCGGCAACCTGGAAGAAGATGCCCGCCGAGCCCGCATCCTGCGTGAAGAAATCGGCGAAAACCTGAAGCTGATGATGGATGCGAACCAGGTGTGGGATGTCGACGAAGCGGTCGCGAACATGCGGCGCCTGGCGGAATTCGACCCATGGTGGATAGAAGAACCCACGAGTCCCGACGACATTCTCGGCCACGCGGCCATCCGGCGGCGGATTGCGCCAATCGGCGTAGCGACGGGCGAGCACTGCCATAACCGTGTGATGTTCAAGCAGTTGCTGCAGGCGCATGCAATCGACTTCTGTCAGATCGATAGCTGCCGCCTGGGCGGTCTGAACGAGGTGATCGTCGTCCTGCTGATGGCGGCGAAATTTGGCGTGCCCGTGTGCCCGCACGCAGGCGGTGTCGGTTTGTGCGAGTACGTCCAGCACATTTCACTGTTCGACTATATCTGCGTGTCGGGGTCGTTGGAGAACCGGGTGCTCGAGTACGTGGATCATCTGCATGAGCATTTCGTCGATCCCGTCGTGATCCGCAACGGCCGTTACATGCCGCCGCAACTTCCCGGCTACAGCATCGAAATGCATGCGGCGTCGCTCGATCAGTATCGCTTTCCAGAGGGGCCGGCCTGGCGGAGTTGAGACCGCACGCGCGGGGCGTTTGCATTCGAAGCATCATCACCGCTCATTGATCCCGGTCAGATCGGTGTAGTGCCCCTATCACCGAAGCTGTAGTTAAACAAAGTCGATAACGTCGCCATGCACGACACGGCGATCCATTCAAAAAAACAATGGAGAAGACAATGCAGGAGCAATTTATCCTTGCGCTCGACCAGGGCACGACGAGTTCACGCGCAATGGTGTTCAATCGCCAGGGCAACGTAGTGTCGGTGGCACAGAAGGAATTTGGCCAGATCTATCCGCAGCCGGGCTGGGTCGAGCACGATCCTCAGGAAATCTGGTCAACGCAGGCCGGCGTAGCGGCTGAAGCCGTCGCGCGCGCGGGTCTGAACGGCGCGTCGATAGCCTCGATCGGCATCACTAACCAGCGCGAGACGACCATTGTCTGGGATCGCGAGAGCGGTCAGCCGATCTATAACGCTATCGTCTGGCAGGACCGCCGCACCGCTGTTTTCTGCGACGAGTTAAAGGCGCAAGGGCTGGAAGAAAAGGTCCGCGCGAAGACCGGCTTGCCGATCGACTCCTACTTCTCCGCGACCAAGATCCGCTGGATTCTCGACAACGTTGAAGGCGCACGAGAAAAAGCGAAGCAGGGACGGCTCGCATTCGGTACGGTGGACAGTTGGCTCGTGTGGAATTTAACGCACGGCCTGCATATCACGGACGTGACCAACGCGTCGCGCACGATGCTATTCAACATCCATACGCTCCAATGGGACGACGAGCTGCTCGATGCGCTCGACATCCCGCGCAGCATGCTGCCCGAAGTACGTTCGTCGTCCGAGGTGTACGGCGATACCAAGACCACGATGTTCGCCTCGAAGATTCCGCTTGGCGGCATTGCCGGCGACCAGCACGCCGCACTCTTCGGTCAGATGTGCACGAAGTCGGGCATGGTGAAGAACACCTACGGCACCGGCTGCTTCCTCGTGATGAACACGGGCGACAAGCCGATCGAATCGCGCAACAACCTGGTCACGACGATCGCATGGCAGATCGGCGATCAGGTTAGCTACGCACTGGAAGGCAGCATCTTTATTGGCGGCGCCGTAGTGCAATGGCTACGCGACGGACTGGGTATCATCAAGAGTGCGAATGATATCGAGGCGCTCGCGTGCAGTGTTGCGCATAGCGATGGGGTGTATATGGTTCCTGCTTTTGCAGGTCTGGGTGCGCCGCACTGGAATGCACGGGCACGCGGTACATTATTTGGCGTGACGCGCGGCACAACCTCTGGCCATCTGGCACGGGCGGCGCTCGAAAGCATTGCCTTCCAATCGATCGATGTACTAAAGGCCATGGAAGCCGATTCCGGCATCCGGATTGGTGAATTGCGCGTAGATGGTGGCGCGGTTGCCAACAACCTCTTGATGCAATTCCAGGCTGACATGCTGGGTGTGGACGTGGTACGTCCACAAATCAGCGAAACGACTGCACTCGGCGCCGCGTATCTGGCCGGGCTCGCGGTCGGTTACTGGAAAGATGTGGATGAACTGCAGAGCCAATGGAAGCTGGACCGTCGTTTCTCGTCGGATATTGCCCCCGATGAGGTCAAGCGTCAGATGCACGGCTGGCAACGCGCGGTGAATGCCGCTAAGGCGTGGGCCGACGCAACTTAAGCGTCAGTCGCGTCATTTGAGCGTCCTTTCCTACAGTTCATCTATCTGTCTATGTGCTGTTCGGGCCGTTGATCGATCACTACAACCTGGGCCATCATCTGTCGCGGGCGGACGGCGGCGCGGCTGCTTGATTCCGGGACGCCCCCAAGGAACGAATGGCCGCATGCCTAGCGCTTCGCCACCCGCACTAGCACCTTACCGAAATTCCTTCCGTCGATCATGTCTAGAAACGCTTGTGGCGCGTTTTCGAGACCATCGGTGATGTCTTCCAGATGCTTGATCTTGCCATCGCGGAGAAGGGCGCCGACTTCCTTCAGGAATTGCTCGTGATACTGCCCGGTAAATTCGTAGTTGATGTAACCGCGAATCAGCAGGCTGCGGGTCAGGACGGCGCGCATCAGCGCGGCTACATGGTCTTCGCTCAGGTCAGGCGCGCTTGCGTTGCCCGATGTCTGCGCCATGAGTCCGCAAACCGGTACGCGGGCGTACTGGTTGAGCAGCGGTACGACGGCGTTCCAGACGGCACCGCCCACGTTCTCGAAATACACATCGATGCCATCGGAACATGCCGCCTCAAGCTGCCTCGCGAAGTCGGGCGCTTTATGGTCGATGGCGGCATCGAAGCCCAAGGTGTCGAGCAGATACGCGCACTTTTTAGGGCCCCCCGCGATACCGACGCTTCTTGCCCCGGCCTGTTTCGCCAGTTGTCCGACTAGCGAGCCCACTGGACCACTAGCCGCTCCCACTACCAGCGTCTCGCCTGTTTTAGGCTTGCCAATGGCGGCAAGGCCCGAGTAAGCCGTGAATCCAGGCATGCCCAGCACGCCTAGATAAGCTGATTCCTGCACGCCGTTGAGTTCGAGCTTCGTGAGGCCGGCGGCGTCGGCGGCGAGATGCGAGCGCCAGCCAGATTGCACGAGGACGACATCGCCCTTCGCCAGTTCAGAGGCATTGGATTCGAGCACGGTCGCGACGCTTTCGCCGGGCATCGGCTGGTCGATATCAGCGGGTTTTGCGTACGACTTACGGTCATTCATGCGACCGCGCATGTACGGATCAAGCGACAGGTAATCGACGCGCAGCAGGACCTCCCCGGGACCGGCGACCGGCATGGGTATTTCTTCCACGCGAAAATTGTCGAGGCTGGCCTTAGGCGTGGCCGGGCGCGAAGCTAAAACGACCTGGGTTGCTTTTTGCATTGGCATGGTGCTCTCCGCGGTGTTATTTGGGCGCTCAGTCATTAGCGCCGCATTACTCTATTCCAGAAACGCGGAGGGCGTGAGGAGGGATGTTCTCGGCGAAAGGCAGATAGTCAGCAAGCAGGGGCATTGCCCTATACACACCGGAGCGGACCCGACGCTACCTGCTTTACCTCCCGTTACAGAATCGACAACGTCAATTCACCACACGCCTCGCGCGGCTTCTAAAATGCACGGCGCCCGGTGACGTCGGTCCGATTTCATCGCAAGCGCCAGCCGGAGCGGCCTGGCACTAAAGCGTTCAGCCCATGCCTGAACAAGGGCCTGAGCGCTAAGCCCCGCTTGTCGGTTGCTTCATCATTTTATTCCAAGGAAAACGCATGATCCGCTTTCCCATCGCTTCGATTCTTAGTGCATGCACGGCAGGCCTTCTGGTCTTCGCAACGACGGTGAGCGCGCAAGCCGCGCCGCTGGAACGGTCGGCGGACACACCCCGCTTGCACGGTGCTGATCAGGACTTTATCGCTGGCGCGACGACGGCACTGTCGACTCAGCGTGATGCCGCAAGAATAGCCACCGCGCGTTCCACCGACCGTGAAGTCAAGGACTTCGCAGAACGTGTCTCGAACGACAGTGCAAAACTCTCCGAGGAGTTGCGCGCAGCAAGCCCGCGCGGAATTGATGTGCCGAAAAACGATCCAGAGGTTGCCGTACTCGACAGGATCAAGAACCTTCGCGGCGGCGAGTTCGACCGCGCCTATATTGAGCAAATCGCGCTAGCCGGCGAGCAGCGAGCGATGTCGACATTCCAATCCGAAATCGCTTCAGGCCGGGACGAACATTTGAAAGACGCAGCGCGTAACGCGCTGCCGATCATCCAGGCTCAATATGCACAAGCGCAGGAACTGGCTAAGAGAAAGCATTTCGTAGAGGGATCTGCACAGTAAAACGCACGCCCTTTACCGCGGACGCGCGGACGTCAGCTCAATAGGCTGACGTCCGTGTCGAACCTTAGCCGAATGTGAACGTATACGCATTCACACCGGGATCGAGAAACTCGATGGTGAATGTCCGGTCTTGTATCTTCCCCGTCTGCCTGACCAACTGATACAAGCGATGACCACTCACCGTGCCGGTACCGTCGGCCGCGACGTCGGAGCCATGCGAGGCCCCAGGGGCGGCACCGTCGATAGTCACGCGGAATCGAATGGGCTTCGTGTCCGAACTCGACCCCATGACAAGGTGCAAATCTCGCGCGTGGAAGCGATACACGATTTTTCCGTTAGCGCTGGTAAGCAAGCCTTGTTCAGCGCCGATCTTCCAGTCGCCTTCAAGACCCCAGGTGTTGAGGGAGATTTGAGCCGGAGCAGTATAAGTGCGCACTTGGTCATCCAGGGCGCCTTCGGGCGAAGCAAAGCCTTGAGCCTCCTTGTAGCCGATATACGTCTCTTCGGAGAGCAGGTCCGCATCGTCCGGCGCCAATTGCGAACCACTCCCGACCGTAGGAACGGCAGCGGCCGCAGCCGTGACCTTCGCTTGACCGCTTTGGGCCAACAACTGCTGAATCACCTGTTCTGACTTGTCGTATCCGCCTTCACCGAACTGATGATGCCGGATAAGGCCTTGAGCATCGACGAAGTAGAGAGCCGGCCAGTACTGGTTGCCGAACGCGCGCCAGATGGCGAAGTTATTGTCGACCGCGACCGGATAGTCGACGCCCAGGTCGCGGGTCGCGCGCTTCACATTTCCGATGTCGTGTTCAAACGCAAATTCTGGCGCATGCACGCCGATCACAACCAGCCCTTGGTCGTGGTACTTTTTCGCCCATGCCTTTACGTAGGGCAACGTCCGCAAACAGTTAATGCAGGAGTAAGTCCAGAAATCTACAACGACGACCTTGCCCCGCAGTTCATCGGCCGTCAACGGCGGCGAATTGATCCATTGAACCGCTCCCGACAGCGCCGGTAATTGACCTTCAATGGGTAAAGGTAGTGGTGCATCCGCTGTCGCTGTCGCTGCCGTGTAAGCGACCTTTGTCACGAAGCCGGTGAGCGAAGCATGACCCGGCTCGTTTGCCATCAGAGGCTTGGCCTGCGAGTCGGGAGTCGCGGAAGTGTCCTTGGCCGATGCGTCAGGAGTCGCTGCCGTGTCCTTGGCCGATGCCGCTTTAGGCGGTGACAGCCGATCGACGAGTTGCTCCTCGATACCGGCGGTCGCAAGCGTCGACACGTGCGCAAGTGCGTCCGTATCGAGTCCGATTGACATCGCACCCACGCCGCACAGGATTGCGCCGCCAATTCCGCGACGGATCCATTCGCCCGCGCCGAGTGAGCGCTTCATGGCGGTCAATACGCGCCCGCCTATTAGCAGGGCAACAGCGAGTGAGCTCGCCGCTCCCACTGCGTAACTCAACAGTAAAAGGGTAGTGCCCGCGCTCGCTCCCTTCAGCGCCGCGGTGGTTAGAACGAGGCCGAGTATCGGGCCGGCGCATGGCGCCCAGAGCAATCCGGTTGCCACGCCGAGGAGCATCGACGATATGACTCGCGGACCGCGCCCGTCGTCCTTTGCGAAGTCGGCCAGCCGACCTCCTGCTGTGACGAGGGGATGCATCAGGCGTTCAGCGAGCTTTGGAACCAGCAACGTCAAACCGAACACGCCGAACAATGCGAGCGCGATCCAGCGGCCGTACTGGTTGGCCTGCGCAGCCCAACCGCCACTCACTGCAGCCAGGGTTGCGACTGCGGCGAAGGTAAGCGCCATGCCTGCCAAAAGCGGCAGTCCGCTGCGTACAAAGGGCTGATCCGAGCGCGAAAACACCAGCGGAAGCACGGGTAGGATGCAGGGGCTCAGGATGGTAAGTACGCCACCCAGATAGGCCAGGACAATAAATAGCATGGGACTTTTCCTTTTCTGACGGCTTGACTAAGAGCGGCTGTCGACGAATCCAAATGGCATCAAGATCGAGATGATTCAATGTCAACGGTGAACGGGGCAGCTCAAACGCCTTGACTGCTGTCATTGATCACGTCGCATCCGGCGTTGATGCATTAGAACGCGCGGAGGTATCCGGCTTGTGTCGGGAGAACCGGTCATTTGCAATGTTGTGTATCGCCTCGCGGTGCAGATACATTGCGACACAAACATCGATCCGGCCCGCGCTATAAAGCAGACTCCGATATTCAAGGATCGAATCATGTCCACTGAACAGCTGAAGGGGTCGTGTCATTGCGGCACCGTGCAGTTCGAAGTTCGTACGCAGGTGACGCAAGCCACGCGCTGCAATTGCAGCCTTTGTCGACGCAAGGGCGCGGCAATGTCGCCAGCATTTGACGCGGCCGACTTGCAAGTGACTAGCGGTGCAGACGCGCTAGTCCTGTACCAATTCAATACGCAGGTTGCTAAACACTATTTCTGCAAGCATTGCGGCATCTACCCGTTTCATCAGACCCGTAAGGATCCGAACTTGTGGAGAGTGAATCTAGGGTGTCTTGAGGGAGTCGACGTTTATGCTTTGGAAGCGTCAGTCAGTGACGGAGCAAGTCTGTCGGTAGTGGAGGACGCATGAAACGCCTCATTGCCATACTCGTTTTTCTGTCCGGCGGCATCGGTTTTGAGTTAATCAATCCGATAAACTGCTCACTGATCTACACGAGCCGGCCGCCAGAAAAGCGCCGTATTATCTAAGCATGGAAAAGCCCGACCACATCCTGATTGTCGACGACGATCGCGAAATCCGTGAGCTGCTTGGCAGCTACCTCACTAAGAACGGCATGCGTGCGTCACTGGCCTCCAACGGCCGCCAGATGTACGCCCTTCTTGAGCGGGAAACTCCGGATTTGATCGTGCTCGACCTGATGTTGCCGGGCGAGGATGGCCTTTTGCTGTGCCGCGATCTACGTGCCGGGCAATGGCGAACAGTGCCGATCTTGATGCTGACGGCACTCAGTGAAGAAGCGGACCGCATTGTCGGCCTGGAAATGGGCGCGGACGATTACCTGGTCAAGCCGTTCGCGGCGCGTGAGTTGTTAGCGCGAGTCCGGGCGGTATTGCGCCGCGTCCGGATGTTGCCGCCCGACATGCAGGGCGGCGAGTCAGTGCAGTTCTTGCAGTTTGGGGACTGGCGACTCGATACGACAGCGCGTCACCTGCTTGACGCCAGCGGCACGATGGTCGCGTTGAGCGGCGGCGAGTATCGTCTGCTGCGTGTCTTCCTTGACCATCCGCAGAGGGTCCTTACGCGAGATCAACTGCTTAATCTGACGCAGGGGCGGCGTTCGGATCCCTTTGACCGGTCCATCGACCTGCTAGTCAGCCGGCTGCGCCAGCGCTTGGGCGACGAGGCGCGGGAGCCGCGTTATATCAAGACCTTGCGCAGCGAAGGGTATGTATTGTCGGTTGCGGTGACGCTCCACGGGGCTGACCGATGACGCTTGCATTCCGTCCCCGATGGCCTGGCACCTTGTTTGCGCGGCTGACCCTGATTCTCTTCCTCGGGCTGGTGCTGGCGCAGATCCTGTCTTTCTCGCTGACTCTTTACGAGCGCGACGCGGCGGCTGCCAACATGATGGTGGGCTACGTCGACCGGGAGGTGACCAGTTCGGTTGCCCTTTTGGATCATCTCCCTCCCAACGAACGCGCGCAGTGGTTGCCACGTCTCGCGCGCCGAAGCTATAGCTTTATGCTGGGCCCGGGGGCGCCGGCAATGCCTTCCGACACTCAGCCGTCTACCACGGTAGTGGCAACGATCGCAGCGGCTC
>NZ_JBAUSA010000529.1:0-10260 GCF_049581465.1 Caballeronia sp.
CAGCACCAGCACCAGCGCCAGCACCAGCGCCAGCGCCAGCGCCCGCCGTTGCGTCGAAGCCCGCAACGAAACCCACAACCGAGCACGCGGGAACCGCTGCGGACTTCGACGTGATCGTCATCGGCGGAGGCCCCGGAGGATACATCGCGGCCATCCGCGCAGCGCAGCTCGGCAGATCGGTTGCTTGCGTCGAGCAATGGAAGAGCCCTGCCGGCAAACCGAAGCTTGGCGGGACGTGCCTGAACGTCGGCTGTATCCCGTCGAAAGCACTGTTGGCCTCGTCGGAGGAATATGAAAACGCGGTGCACCACCTGAGCGATCATGGTGTCGGCGTCGAGAATGTGACGCTCGACTTGGCCAAGATGATCGGCCGCAAGGAAGGTATCGTTGAAAAGATAACCGGCGGTGTGGAGTTCCTGTTTCGCAAGAACAAGATCACGTGGCTGAAGGGGCACGGGAAGTTCGCCGGAAAGGCCGAAGGGAATATCCGCGTCGAAGTCAGTGGAGAAGGCGAAGCAAAAACGTACACCGCCAAAGATGTCATCGTTGCGACGGGTTCGAAGGCGCGCCATCTGCCCGGCGTGCCAGTCGACAATAAAATTGTGTCCGACAACGAAGGCGCTTTGTCGTTTGACTCGGCTCCGAAGACGCTGGCCGTCATAGGAGGCGGAGTCATCGGACTCGAACTGGGCTCGGTCTGGCGTCGCCTTGGAGCCGACGTGACGGTGCTAGAAATGCTGCCGACCTTCCTTGCGACCGTCGATGACTCGCTCGCCAAGGAAGCCGCGAAGCAATTCAAGAAACAAGGGCTCGACATCGTGCTCGGCGTAAATATTGGCGAAGTGAAGATCACTGACAAGGGCGTTTCAATCGCCTACACCGATGACAAGGGTGCCGCCCAGACGCTTAACGCGGATCGGTTGATCGTGTCGATTGGGCGCGTCCCGAACACGGATGGACTGGATCTCGCCGCAATTGGCTTACAGGTCGACGAGCGCGGTTTCATCCCCGTCGATGAGCACTGCGCGACAAGTATTGCGAACGTGTACGCGATAGGCGACGTAGTGCGCGGACCGATGCTCGCTCACAAGGCGGAAGATGAAGGTGTGATGGTCGCCGAGATCATCGACGGGCAGAAGCCCCACATTGATTACAACTGCATTCCGTGGGTGATATACACCGAGCCCGAAATCGCCTGGGTCGGCCAGACCGAGCAGCAGCTCAAGGCTTCCGGCCGCGCGATCAAGACCGGCCAGTTTCCGATGTCGGCGAACGGCCGTGCGATGGGAATCGGCAAGACAGTCGGCTTCGTGAAGATGATTGCAGATGCCACCACTGACGAGTTGCTGGGCGTTCATATCATTTCGGCAAACGCCTCCGACCTGATTGCCGAAGCGGTGGTTGCGATGGAGTTCAAGGCTGCGTCCGAGGACATCGGGATAATCAGCCATCCCCATCCCTCGCTCTCGGAAGTCATGCGGGAGGCCGCCCTTGCTGTGCAAAAGCGAGCACTCAACATGTAAGGCCAAGAGAATCGGGGTTGCGTGTCATTCGGATATCATTCGGATTCCTACTCAATACGTCGGCGCAATGACCTTCTTTTGATACGCGAGCCCCGGAGCTTGACGCTTAAGGCGTCAACGTGCGGGTTAGCAGACAAGCGGTCGCAACCTTTTCGGCTACAAGAGTTTCCAGACGCCCGCATCGGGCGCCTGGAAACCGCGCTGCAACTGCGGTCGCCCGCGCGGCTGGCGGGCGAGTCAGATTGCTAGGGCAATCCGACTCTTATAACGGGCACTTATAACGGCTGGATGTTCGACGCTTGCTGTCCTTTCGGCCCCTTCTTCGATTCATAGCTCACCTTCTGCCCTTCCTGTAGCGTCTTGAAGCCCTCCGAGCGAATTTCCGAGAAGTGGGCAAACAAATCATCACCGCCCTCGTCCGGCGTGATGAACCCGAAGCCCTTTGCGTCGTTAAACCATTTCACTGTGCCAGTTGCCATCATTTTTTCCAGTCAAGAGGTGCCGTCTGAGCGGCGGTTACGCAGCGCGACCGCGCTGCGAAATTCGTTTTGACGCGACCTGCGAGAAATCTGCGCAATCTTGCTCGCTGTGTCGGGTCGAATATCCATGTCTATTACTCTAATTCTACGGTTACGGCATCGAGCCAATCAAGTTTCTCCGTAAAATACGTTCGCAGTTCTTGATGAGTCCCGGATCAACGGACAGGCGAAAGGGATTGGATAACCCGGCACTCAGCGACCGCGCTGCGACTGCATTGATCGATAAGACCATGCCCCTTCGACAACCACCTGCGTAGCGGCTGTTGACGCCCTTGTCCATATTGTTCATATGATTGAGCAGACGCTAGGGAGCCGCCCTAGACGTGCCTGCGCGCGCTGGATTCGAACATCGAACGGAAATTTCGCCGATATAACGCTCCATTTGCCTCTACACGCGATTCTTCCTTGCTTAAGACCTAGCCCATCCCCCAAAATAAATGGCTTGTCCCTAACCTATACTTCCATGAAGCTTTCACGTCGCGCAGTGCTTGGCCGAGGCCTTGCCATTCCCTTGAGCCTGAGTCTGTCGCCATTTATGGCGCTTCGTTCCGGTGTCGCCAACGCGGCGGCTCCTCCATCGCTCGCAATCGTAATGAATTCCGGTGAAGCCAGCGTCTCGGTGATCGACATGGCGTCACGCAAAGTTATCCGCACGCTGCCGACACTGCGCGAACCCAGTCACTGGGCGCTTTCGCCGGACCGCAACAAGCTCTATATCGCCGACGCCAGCGGCAACGCGCTGTTCGTGGTCGATCCGCATACCGCCACTGCGATCGGTCACAAGACCATTGCCGACCCCTATCAGCTTGGCTTCACGCCGGATCATCGCTACCTCGTTGTCAACGCGCTCCGGCTCGACTATGTCGATGTCTATAACGCCGTGGACCTGAGCCTGGTCAAGCGCTTCTCGCCAGGGTCAATGCCAAGCCACCTGGATTTCTCGCCCGATTCCCGCTGGAGCTTCAATTCCATGCAGGGATCTGGAACGGTTGTTTCATTTGACCTCACCACCATGGCGATCCGCTGGAAGACGAAGGTGGGCTCAACCCCGGCCGGCGTGCTCTGGCACAATGGAAAAGTGCTCGTATGCGTGATGGGAACCGATCATGTGGTGGAACTCGACCCGGTAACCGGACAGGTGCTGCGGACGGCGAAAACCGGAATCGGCCCTCACAACATCTTCCTCACGCCCGACGGCAGCACGCTCTACGTGTCCAACCGCATTGGAGGCTCGCTGGTGGCCCTCGATCCTACGACTCTTGCGGTGCGTCGCACGTATCCCTTCCACGCCGCTGGACCGGACGATATTGGCGTCGCGCCCGATGGCAAGCTATGGATTACGCTGCGCTTTCGCGAACAGGTGGCAGTGCTGGACCCGCAAACCGGCGCTTATGACACGATCGACGTAGGACGCTCTCCACACGGCATTTTCCTCACGACGGAAATGAGCCGAGCGGGTCTGGTCACCGCTGAAACTTTGTAGGAAGCGTCATGCTTATATTTCTCGACAGGCTGTTTAACGCTTTTGCCGGCGAGATCGATCAGTACCTCGTCTTACCCCTGCTCTACCATTTCGGCTGGATGCAGTGGGAAGAACTCTCTTTCGACTGGGTGCTGGTGTGCGTCTATGGGATGTTCGCGGTCGTGGTCACCTACGCCGTATGCTGGCCCCTAGAGGCGTTCTTCCCGATTGAACAGTGGAAGGATCGTAAAGCTGTCGTGACCGACGCGTTTTACACGGTCCTCAACCGCGTCGGCGTATTGCCGATCGTGAGTTTCCTCATGTTCTACCAGGCACAGGTGATCCTGAACGGCTTCGTGGTCGCCCACGGCTATATCCCGCCGACGCTCGAGACCCTTATACCGCCGCTCCTCGGTCACCCGATTGTCACGTTCATCGCGTACGCGTTCATCCTCGATTGCGCCGATTACTGGCGCCATCGCTTGTCGCATACGTTTCGCGGCTGGTACGCGCTGCACGCGCTGCATCACGCGCAGCGACAAATGAGTTTCTGGTCCGACGACCGGAATCATCTGCTGGACGATCTGGTCGCCGCGTTGTGGTTCGGCGTCATTGGTCTTGCCATTGGCATCCCGCCCCTCCAGTTTCCCTTGCTGTTCCTGTTCATGCGCTTCGTCGAAAGCTTGAGCCACGCCAATATCCGGATGTCGTTTGGTTGGCTAGGCGACAGGCTGATCGTCTCGCCGCGCTTTCACCGCCTGCATCATGGGCTGCGTGCGGCCGGGCGCAACTCTTGCAACTACGGTGCCGTCTTCCCGATTTGGGACATCGTGTTCCGCACGGCTGATTTTTCGGCGGAGTACCCGCCCACGGGAGACCGGCGCGCGCCTGAATCGATGGCAAGCGGCGGCTATATCGCCCAGCAAGTTGGCGGCTTGCAATTCTTCGCGTCCGAGATCCGACAACCCTCGAAAAGCGCACGCCGCAAGTCCTGAAGAACGCTGTCGTTTGGGCTAAGCCAGAGCTAAACCAGCGCTTAGCCCACATCGATCAAAAATGTGCTTTGATAGCGGAAAGTCAGGTCAGTGCCAATAACCAGATGGCGGACACCGTTGCAATGGGCTAGGGAAAACCGATATTCGGCCGCCCTAGGGCGAACCTGACCCCAAACCGCATTGAGGTAAGCAATGGATGACCGTGTTCGCGACGAAGCCGTCCGATCCTTGACCGACAACACGACCTTCGCGATGAGGGAAGTGCTGGAGGGTCGCCGGACTGGCTGGTCCATGCTCTTGCCTTTTGCGGGGCCGGCGGTCGTCGTGTCCGTGGCTTATATGGACCCGGGCAATTTCGCGACCAATATCCAGGCGGGCGCGCGATACGGCTACGCATTGTTGTGGGTCGTGCTGTTAGCCAACGTCATTGCCATGCTATTCCAGGCACTTTCCGCAAAACTGGGGATCGTCACCGGGCGCAACCTCGCGGAGCTTTGCCGGGACTATTTCCCGGCACCACTCGTCTACCTGATGTGGGCCGTGAGTGAGGTCGCCGCGATGGCTACCGATCTCGCTGAATTCCTGGGCGGCGCGATCGGCCTGAGCCTGCTCTTTCACATGCCGCTGTTAGTCGGCATGATCGTCACAGGTGTCGTGACGTACGGCTTATTGTTCTTCGAGAAAGCGGGATACAGGCCACTGGAGTTAATCATTGGCGCGCTGGTCGGAATCATCGGCCTGTGTTACCTGGCGGAACTTTTCATTGCCCCCGTGGCCTGGTCCGGCGTCGGCTTGCACCTGTTCAAGCCCGAACTACCCGACGCGCAAGCGGTGACGATCGCTGTCGGCATCATTGGCGCGACTGTCATGCCACACGCGCTGTTCCTGCACTCAGGGCTCACCCAGAGCCGTATGCTTCCAAGAACCGAAGCGGAGCGCAAGAAGGTGATCAGGTTTTCGAACTTCGAAGTCGTCATCGCCTTGACGATTGCGGGAATGATCAACATTGCGATGGTGATCATGGCGTCGAGCGCGTTCCACGCGGGTCATCCAGACGTTGCAGAGATTGGAACGGCTTATCACACGCTAGCCCCTCTGCTCGGCATCGCCGCTGCCGGAATCTTTCTCTTGTCGCTGATCGCGTCTGGCATATCGAGCTCGGTGGTCGGCACCATGGCCGGCCAGATGATCATGCAAGGCTTTGTCGGCTTTCGAATTCCTATATGGCTGCGCCGTGCAGTCACGATGATCCCGAGCTTTGTCGTGGTCGCGCATGGCGTGAACGCAACCCACGCGCTTGTGATGAGCCAGGTGGTGCTTAGTCTGGCGCTGCCGTTTCCAATCGCCGCGCTTCTCTGGTTCACCTGCCGCACCGAAGTCATGGGCGAATATCGAAATCGAACGATAGTGAAAGGCGCCGCGATCGTGGCTGCCATCGCCGTGCTGTCGCTGAACGCAATCCTGCTGCTACAAACATTTGGGGTCGACATCCCCGGCTTGCCGAGCTGATTCTTACCGTTGCGTTCTAACGCGACGGTAAGGCAATCCGGGTGTAAGGAGTCTTAATACGGCTTGCAGGGTCTATAGGGCAAGCTTGTAGCCTTCGTGGCTGGCCACGAAACCAAGCTTCTCGTAGAAGCGTTGTGCATCGACACGACTCTTATCGGTCGTCAGTTGCACAAGGCTGCAATCGCGCGACCTGCATTGCGATATCGCCCATTCAAGCATCCTGCGCCCCAGTCCTGAATCGCGTTGGGGTGCTGCTATTCGAACCGCTTCGATTTGTCCCCTCCATGCACCCATTCGCGCGATCCCCGGGATAAACGAAAGTTGCAGCGTGCCGATTACCGTGTCGTTGTCGTCGACCACGACCACAAGGCGCTGATTCGCATCGGCGTCTATGGCTCGGAACGCGGCGATGTACCTTGGGTCGAGTGGCAGGGTGGTAATTTCCCGCTGGCTGCCGAGTTTGTCATCGGCCAATAACGCTACGATTGCGGGGACATCGGTTAAGAGAGCAGAGCGGAAAACGATTTGTTCCACGTTAAAACCCCATGTAATCTGACGTTGAAGAAAGCGCAGCGTCCAAGCGTACGTTTTCTATTCGGGTGTTGGTTCAGCGTCAAGGCCCCCCCATCCAACACTTGAAACGCTCTGCTCCATGCTAAGGCGACTGGCAAGCTGTTCGAGCATGAATTGATAGGTCGGATGCGCACGGAAAGTCGCTGTCACCTCGACGCGCTTCCTTTCATCGTCGCAATCGCGGCTGCTCAGGCTTTCGAATGAGAGCGGCCCGGATGCCAGGGCGTTCGAGAGTATCGCTCGAATATTGATTTCATCCTTCTCCTGGCAAACCACGGTGAAGACGTACTGGCGCACGAGGTCAGCCGTCGATACCGGGGCTGCGTTGATCGCACGGCCAATCCCTCGCAGGCCCGTGTTCGCTAACAGGACGACGGCGGTTCCGGCCATCGCAGGACTGAAATGCCCAGCCCCGCACAGGACACCTACCGCGGCCGAGCACCACAGCGTGGCGGCCGTATTGATTCCCTGGATCGAGCCTTTGTCCCGCATGATGACACCGCCGCCCAGGAACCCGACGCCGGAAACCACGTAGGAGGCGATCTGGGTGACCCCCGCCGTTCCGTTGCCGGTCAGCACGCCCAGCGTGACGAAGAGGCACGCGCCGCACGACACCAGCGTGATCGTGCGCAGTCCTGCCGTGCGCTGGCGCAACTGGCGCTCAAGGCCAATGGCTACCCCGCAGGCAAAGGCGGCAAACAACCTCAAGAGGAAATCGAGCGTCATGTCTTTGTGGTCGAGTTACGGTTCGCCCCCGAACCCGAGCACGTTGAACTTGCGCTAAGTGGACAGGTCTTTTCGCTGCCCGGCATTCTAACCTCATCAACTGTCAATACCCCACGGATTCCGGGGAATGACGCCGTTGCGCCGGGTCATCCGCTCGATGCGACGTTCTTATATCCAGAGGTCGTTCTGAGCCGTCCGGTCACTGTCTTCACCACCCGTGTTCAGGACGCCCCGCGGCTCGATCAGCAGGAGCTTTACTTCGCCTGCCGCGTAGGGTTTGTGTTCCGTGCCCTTTGGTACGACGAACATTTCGCCCGGGCCCAGTGTCACGAAACCATCACGGAAATCGATGCGCAGTTTCCCTTCAAGTACAAGGAACGCCTCATCGGTTTCCGAATGGTCGTGCCAGACGAAGTCGCCCTCGATCTTCACGACCTTGAACTGGTAATCGTTCATCTCGGCCACTACGCGTGGCGACCAGCGTTCGTTAATTCGCGACAACTTCTCCGCGAAGTTGACCGGCTTATAAACAGTGCTGCCGTGTTGATTGCCTGCGTCATTTGTCATGGGGATCCACCTCCTTTGTCAGTCCGAAAGTGTCAGTCTGAACGTGATCCGTGAGCCACTTTACCGCGTACGCCATCGAAGCGGCTTCAGTACGCGATCCGGCAACTGGTTAGGCCTGCTACTCGGATGCGATGCCGTGCAGGGCAGCAACTCAACTCTCGGAAGTGGAGGGCTTCGCCATCGACCCATACGGTCCGACGCGATTCTGGGGTGTCGGGCCGAAGTGAAAGACGGACCCACTTGGACGCTTACGACTGATCGCCGCCTTTGTCGATTGCGATCCCGAGTTCAGCCGCCAGATGCTCGACCAGCGCCTGCAGCCGGATCAATTCCGCGCCAAGACGTTTCTGCTCGGTCTTGAGCAACTCGAAGTCGTCGTACGAAACAGAATCATCACTTGCGCCGCGCGCCGGCATTTCGTCCAGCGCAACCTCGCCACACAACAGATGCATCCAGCGGCTTTCGCGCGCGCCAGGAACACGCGGGAGTTTCACTACACGAGGCGGGTCGTTTGCCTTTAGCTCATCCAGAAACGCCTCGACCGACGAGATGTCGGCGAAGGAATGCAAACGGGCGCTGTTCAACCGCAATTCCGCCGCGGTCTGTGGCCCGCGAAGGAGCAGCGTAGCAAGTAGCGCGGCCGCCTGGCTGGGGACGCCAAATACACGGTTCAAATTGTGTTCGAAACGTGGAACGCGGCTACTGCTCCCCTCTGCTACCAAACTCAGGCGTTTCAAGCTATCAATCGCTTCGAGTATGTCGGCCTCAGTGACATTCATCACCGGGTCACGCGCTGTTTTCTGGTTGCAACCGGAGGCAAGCGAATTGAGTGAAAGCGGATACGTATCGGGGACCGTATGCTGCTTTTCGAACAATACGCCCAGCACTCGCCCCTCGATGGGTGTCAGGAAACGGATCGGCGGGCGTGTCGAGGAATCGGAGGTGGAGTTCATGCGTGATGTCGCCAGGTACAGCTAGTTGAACTGGACCTGGCCGTGAGCCCGGCACAAGTCGCTCGTTGAACCACCTATGATAGCCGGAGCGCATCTCCGCAGCACACACGAGGTCCAGCGCGCGCTTGAACGTCGGCTTCAATGACAAAACCGTCGCGTCACGCGCAACGCGCCAACCAGTCGGCGAGGTGCGCGCTTTAATGGGGCATGGGGACCGAGCTGCGCTTATTCCACGAACGGTTCAATGACATGCCGGTCCCCAAGCAGCATGGCGTCGGCCACATGCTGAAGCGGGCTGACATCGACGTCGCTGGCGCCTGTCGACACCAGTTCGTGGAACCGTTCGTACAAGCCGGGATATTCGCGTTCCGGGCCGATATCGACCGCCTTCCCGTCAATATGCAGTTGCTTGCCGCCTTGCGTGAGCAGCAGCGTTGCACCGCGTGTCAGGACCTCGATCTGCCACAATTCTTCCGGGCCGTGGCGCCAGTCGAACTCGGCACGGATCGCGGTACCTTTCGCGTCGTTAAAGTTAAGCGATGCCGCAATCGGGTTGTGCCTGTTTCCCGGCACAAAAAGCTCCGCCGATTTGAGGAAAAACGCATGCGGCAAGATGCGCGTCATGATCGACAACGCGTTGATGCCTGGATCGAATACGCCGAGGCCACCCGGTTGCCAGATCCAGTCCTGATTCGGATGCCAGCGGCGCACGTCTTCCTTCCACTGCACATTGACCGCCGTGATCTCCTGCCCTGCAAGCCACGAGCGGGCCGCCTCAACGCCAGGTGCATGGCGCGAATGCCACGTAGCAAAAAGGCTGACCTTGTGTTCCCGGGCGAGTTCGGCGAGCACGCCAATTTCGGCGACGCTCGCGCCTGGCGGCTTTTCGAGCATGACGTGCTTGCCGGCTATCAGGGCGGCCTTCGCCTGGGCAAAGCGCACTTGCGGCGGCGCGCATAGCGATACCGCCTGCAGCGTGGGCTCTGCGGCTAACAGCGCTTCGACATCAGTGTAATTCCTGACACCCTCTACTTGGGCGTTGCGACTCGAGCAAGCGATCAGGTCAAAGCCTGGGTTCGCCGCGAGCGCGGGCAGGTGCTGATCGCGGGCAATCTTGCCGACACCTGCGATAGCAATCGCGATTTTTTCTTTCATGTCTTGTTGTTTCCTTTTTGGGGGGAGCTGGTAGCGCTTGGCATGGAGTTTACCTGCTAGCGGGAGATGAGGGGCGGTTCTACTTGCGGCGAGTGTGGGGATCGGGTGGAGTCCTTCTGCTTACGTGGTCGATCTGCTTAAGTCGGATTTTCTTGCTTGTTTCTGTTAGCCCCTGTTCGGGGCGGAACTTCATTTCTTTGCAAACGCGCAAAGAAACGAAGCAAAGAAACGCGTTTAAACCGCCAATCCTTAAGTGTC
>NZ_JBAUSA010000530.1:0-4361 GCF_049581465.1 Caballeronia sp.
GGCTTATAACCTGCTGCTGCGCTACTTTTGGACTCCTTCCGGGTATAGGGCAGTCCTCAACGAATGTTTGCATACCGTGGTTCCGTTGTTGTCCGTGCTCTATTGGGTCATGTTCGTGCCGCGTTTCCATCTGACGCTTCGTCACTGCCTGCTCTGGCTGATCTACCCACTCGCTTATCTGTTCATCACGTTATGGCGGGGGAGCACGTCGGACTTTTATCCGTATCCTTTCATCGATGTCGGCGAACTCGGCTATCTGCATGTTTTATTCAACGCGAGTTTGCTCGTGCTCGCATTCATTACGCTGATGGGTGTGTTTATTGCATTGAATCATCGCCGGCCACGCTAGCGTTATTCACGCGCAATCTTTTGTCATGGTAAAAATCAGGGTTTGTCACTGATGACAAAAACGCGCGATCAACGTCAGCCGAAGGAATTCAATGCCCCAGCGTTTCCCGTTTCGTGCCCTCAAAGCGAGTCTGCTAGCCGCGTGGCTGGCAGCCGCTCTTACGGCTTGTGCGCCGTTGCCGTCATCGGTGCAATCGTCGTCCGCGAGCTTGCTGGCAGCCTCTTCTGCGCAAGCCGTCGTTCAACCCGCCGATGGACCGCTTGCCGTCCCGCCTACGCTTACGTCCCTTGTTGATCCAGTCGGGCAGGGTCGCTTGCTATCGGCCGCGAGCAAGCAGTCTTACTGGCCGCTGTCTGCTTATTTCGAAACGCAGAAGAACGAGGCGTATTGCTCGGTTGCGACCTCCGTGATGGCGCTCAACGCGTTGGGCGTGCAGCGTCCGGAATCGTCGCTCTATCCCGGCTTTCCTTATTTCTCGCAGGACGAATTCTTTCGCACGATCGATCCTCAGGTGGCGAATGCGGCGCGTGTGTCGATGGAAGGCATGACGCTCGACCAGCTTGCCGCCGCGTTGACGAGCTTCCCCGTCGACGTCAGGAAGTATCATGCGAGCGACCTGACGCTCGCCCAATTCCGCGACCTGATCCGAACGACCACGGCGCGCAACGACCGCTTCGTGCTGCTCAATTTCAAGCGAACCTCCATAGGGGAGGTCGGCGGCGGGCACTGGTCGCCGCTGGCGGCCTTCGATCCCGCCACCGATACCGCGTTGCTACTCGATGTCGCGCGCTACAAGTACCCGCCGGTTTGGGTGCCGGTCGCGCAGTTATACGACGGAGCGCTCGCGGTCGATTCGGTGAGCGGACTTGCGCGAGGCCTGGTAATCATTGGCAAGCCGCATTGAAGAACGCGCGTTGGCGCGAATCGATTCGCGCTTCCGTGCTTTAGTCAGGGCTTAAGTCAAGGCTTTACAAAGCGCAGCGTCATGCGGTCCGACTCGCCGATCGCGGCCAAGCGTTCCCGGTCCACGGCGCCGCCGCGATAGGTCGGCGGCAACGACCATACGCCATGCGCATAGTCCTTCGTATCGTGTGGATTGCTGTTGATTTCACTGCTTCCGGCGAGCCTGAATCCCGCTGATTTTGCATGCTCGATGACATAGGCTTCTGTCACATAGCCGGTGTCGATCATCTGTTGCAGGGAGGTGCCCGGCGTTGCGCGATGCTCTTCCACGCCAAGCACGCCGCCCGGTTTCAGCACCGTGTAGAACGCACGGAAGTTCGCATCGATCTGGCCGTCTTCAATCCAGTTGTGGATGTTGCGGAATGTCAGCACGCGGTCCACTTGCAAGCCTTGCGGCAAGCCGCTGAACTGACCCGAACGCAACGTTCCCACAATCACCGTTCCGTACACGGCGGGCGTGGTTGCGAGCTTGAGTTCGAAGCTTGCATTGCCTTTTATTTCGCCGTCGGATAGCGCCGCTTGCGGTGGCACATACTGCGCTTCATACAACGTACCGCGATCCCGCAGATACGGCCCCAGGATGTCCGTATACCAGCCGCTGCCGGGCGCAATTTCCAGCACGCTTTGCGTGGGGGCCAGACCAAAGAACTCAAGCGTCTCCTTGGGATGGCGATAGACATCACGAGCCTGCGCCTTATCTCCACGATACGGCGCCGCGATAGCGGCATCGAGCGAGGGGGAGGCCGGCGTTGCACAAGAGGCAAGCAGCAGGGGAACGGATAAAGCGGCAAGCGCGATGAACGCGCGACGCATTGGGCGATAGGTCGGAATGGTTTTCATGACGGCTATTATCGGGCAAAGCGATTCGCTCGTCTTGGCGTGTCGTTTCGCCTTTACTGGAAACGCAAGCAGCTCAACTTTTTTCGCACCCCGCCGTTATACCGCCCAAACGCCTCATAGCGTGCATGCCAACACGACAAAGAAGGCAGCCACAGGTACCATCACGCGGTCTCCACGTAGAGCACATCGAGTAGTCGTCGCTGAGTCATCGCCGCGAGCATGGGCGAAACCACAATCCCCGATTCAGGTGCCTCCGGAGGGCGCTTTTCATCATGATGAAACAAATCTATGCCTTGTTCGCCGCGATGCTGCTGATCGCTACGATGGCGACAGAGTGCCAGGCGCAGTACACCACCGACTGGGTGGCGAACACCAATGGGACCAACGCCACTCGCGTGGGTAGCGTCGCGCGCTCCATGTGGGTAGCGCCCGAGGGTGTCATTTACACGTCCTCCATGTGGGACGAAAACGAGGGTGGTGTAGCGATATATCAGAACGGCCAAAGCATGGGGTCCATAGGAGGTCACGGCGACTTCCAGGGCAGCGCCATTACGGGTAACTCAACCACCATCTTCACTGCCATGCAATTCAATAGCACTTACGGCAGCGGCTCGGTGGGGGCGTACAGCCGAACCAGCCTGACTCGCAATTTGCTGATCCCGGTGAGCGCGGATACCACTGAGCAGCGGGCTGATGTAATCACAGGACTCGCGACGTCGGGCTCGCTCGTTTATGCGAGCGATTTTCCTGGAAATCGCGTCCGGGTCTACACCACCGGCGGCAACTGGCGGCAGGATATCGCCGTCCCTGGGCCGGGGGCGCTCGCGGTGGACGGCGCAGGAAACCTGTGGGTTGCGCAGAAGAGCGCGGCCGCGATCCTTGAATTCAGTCCGGCCGGCGCGCCGATGAACACCATCCAGATGGCCGCTACCTCCCGACCGTCCTCGCTGTATTTCGATTCGACGACTGGGTATCTCATGATCGGCGACGAGGGTCCCGACATGAACATCAAGATCTATAACCTTGCGGGCAATGCATCCCTGGTTAGTACGTTTGGCATTCAAGGCGGATATCTCGACACTACATCTGGAATAAAAGGCCAGGTTGGTTCTCAGCGCTTTACCCGCGTGGCAGGCATCGGCAAAGACGCGACCGGCATGCTGTACGTGCTGAACAACCCATGGGGCGGAAGCTGGGACCTCGGCCGCGACGGCGGCACCGACATTCACGCCTACAGCAGCTCGGGCACCTTGCAGTGGACGCTTCAGTCTCTCAACTTCGAGGGGGTCGCCGCTCCAGACGCGGGTACGGATGCGGCGAACTTCTATGGAGGCACGAATATCTACACGGGCACCGCTGGAGGAACCTTCGTAGCGAACACGGTTGACCCAATCGACTATCCAGCCGATCCACGGATCAACATCAACGATCCCTCACGTGACGAACATTTCGGTGAACTCGCGACCATCGGCGCCAACCGAATCCTTGTGGCATCCGGCCAAAATCCCGATACGTTCTACTTCTTCTACTTCAACGCGGCGAATGGCTACATCGCAATACCGGCCGCTTCGCTTCCAGGTACAGCGTTCAATGCAACCGCACCGGTCAGGGACGGATTCTGCCTTGACAGCCATGGGGACGTCTGGGCCGGTTTGGACAAGACGAATGCCATTTGGCACTATCCGCTGACCGGCTTTAGTGCCAACGGTCAGCCGACCTGGGGGCCCGGAATTGCAACGCCCATTCCGAGCACGATTACGCCGTTGACGCGGATCATCTACTTGCCGGAAAGCGACACCATGATCCTGGCACAGGGCATTGTCGGGAGTACAGATTGGACGTCGATCGGAACACGGGTCGAGGTGTATCACGGCTGGCTTGCAGGCAACACAACCGCTCCCAATCCGGTGCTCAACATCACCAGCGTCAATCCCAAGTCGATCACGGCAACCGGCAACTATCTCTTCGTGGGTTACGTACACACCGTGCCCAACATCGATGCCTTCAATCTGACCACAGGCAACGTGGACACTACGTTGATCGACAGCAGCCCCAGCACCGTGTATGTCGGCAATGACGTGGATTCGATGTACGGCCTCAGATCGTACCGTCGCTCGAACGGGCAGTATGTCGTCACGAAGGACAACTACAACGGTTCAAGCGTGATTGTTTATCGCTGGACACCGTGATCAATCGGGCTCGTCGGGCA
>NZ_JBAUSA010000531.1:0-16511 GCF_049581465.1 Caballeronia sp.
TCGGGCGGCAGCGCCTGCAACGCGCGCCGGCCGCGTCGGCCGAGAAAATATTCGCGGATGAACGGATGATCCACCGCGACCGCCTCTTCAACCGGCGCCGCCACCAACACACGCCGGTCGGCCAGCACGGCGACGCGCGTAGAAAGCGCGACCATGGTATCGAGATCGTGCGTGACGAGAATGACGGTCAACCCAAGCGCACGATGCAGCGTCGCGATCAAATCGACAAACTCATCCGACGCCTTCGGGTCCAGGCCCGCCGTGGGTTCGTCGAGAAACAGCAGTTCAGGCTCGAGCGCGATCGCCCTCGCTATCCCCACGCGCTTGATCATCCCGCCCGACAGCGCTGACGGCATCTTCGTCATGTTCTTGCATGACAACCCGACCATTTCCAGCTTCAGCATGACGAACTCGCGGATCAGGTCCTCGGGAATCTTGCCAAGCTCGCGAAACGGCTGCGCGATGTTGTCATACACCGTCAGCGACGAAAACAGCGCACCCTGCTGGAACATCATGCCGGAGCGGGTACGCAGGATGCGCGCGGTGTCATCGGCCATCTTGGCCCACTCCTCGCCGAGCACGCGAATCGTGCCCGAGGTGGGCGACTCCAGCCCGAGTATCTGCCGCACGAGCGTGGTTTTCCCCGAACCCGAACCGCCCAGCAACGCGACAATCTCGCCACGCCGCACATCCAGGTTCAAATGCTCGTGAACCACGTTGCGGCCGTAGCGCTTGGTCACGTCGTGAACCTCGATCACCGTCTCGGCCGTGACGTGTGTGCGCTTGTCGCGAACGGTGGACGCAAGAACAGTAGACATCAGATTCCCACCCGCTGGAAGATGATGGCGAAAACGGCATCGGCGAGGATCACGATGGTGATCGACGTCACCACCGAGGTTGTCGTGCCTTCGCCAAGACTTTGCGAATTCGCCTTGATGCGAAAACCGAAATGACACGCGGCAAGCGCAATCAGCATGCCAAACACTACGCCCTTGGCGAGCCCGATCCACAGATTGGCGATCGGCACGACTGAAGGCAGGGCGCGCGCGAAGAACGATATGTCGATGCCGAGCACGAGTTTGGCCGCGAGCGCGCCGCCGGCCAGTGCGATCATGTTGGTCCACATGACCAGCAGCGGCATCGCGATACCCAACGCGATCACGCGCGGCAACACGAGCCGCAAACCATGCGGAATGCCCATGACCTGCATGGCGTCGAGTTCTTCGGTCACGCGCATCACGCCGATCTGCGCGGTGATTGCCGACCCCGAACGGCCGGCCACCAGAATGGCGGACAGCACGGGCCCGAGTTCGCGTATTACCGACAACCCCAGGATGTTCACGATGTACTGGTTCGCGCCGAACACGCGCAATTGTTGCGCGGACAGGTAACTCAGCACGATACCGATCAGGAACGCGACGAGCGCCGTGATGCCAAGCGCCTGGGTGCCGGCGCTAAAGATGTTCGCAGAGATTTCGGTCCAGGGGATGCGCTTCGGACGCCGTACGAGCCCGATCAGATCCAGCACGAAGCCGCCAAACATGGCCAGGCCGCCATAGATGTGCTCGAAGAACGAGAACAGCATCAGCCCGAAACGCGTGATTGGATCGACGCGATCCACTTCCTCCGGCAGATCGCGATTGGCGTCGAGCAATGCGACGCGCTCGAATATTTCCCTTTGCGTGTCCGAAAGCACCACGGCCTCCGGCATCCTTCCGCCCCACACGCGCCATAGTGCTTGGCCGCCGACGTGATCGAGTCGCTCGACCGGCAACAAATCCCAATGCTGGATGGCCTGCAAGCCCGCGCTGCGCAGACGCGCCGTCACGCCGACACCGCGTTTTGCGTGATCGCGCGCCAGTGCAAGCGCCGTCCATTGACCGGACAACCGGACAACCTTGCCCTGCTGACCGGTCTCGACTTTCAGGCCGGGCGGAGTATCGAAGTTCAAGGATCGAAAGCGCTCGGAGTGAGGGTTCGCGGAGCAGACATTGTAGCGAAGGTAGGTTGTGAGACTGATAAGTCCGCGGGGGTGTTGCTGATTTGTTGGGGGGCGTTGGCGGAGGAGTTTAATACTTGCGTGGACGGGTGAAACGGGTCTTGCGCTCCGGGGCGAGTGCCGGAAATGTGAGGTCGGGGTTCAAAAGGTCCGTGTCATACACACGCTAACTTAGGTGAAGGGCGGACGGCGTCTCCCGCAATTACTGGCTCCTCGGCTTTTAATTTCATGCGACACATACGGGTAGTTACTGATTGACTCTTAAATAATCAATTGATTCGTGTCCGTGTGCAGAAAAGACCCGCCACCCATATTTAGGTTTTTTTAAAAATCGCTGTTTTTGAGATGTTTTCTCCCCGACAATCAATCACGCCCTCATCGCTGATACCGATTTTATATTTAGGATGACGATACACATAAGATATAGCTAAAGAACGAGAGAACGAAAGTTGAAGGCATTATCCGCGCCGCTCGACGCAACGAGCGGGCCAAACCAACCGCGAGCCGATCGATTCGATTGAACACGTTATCAAGCTCGCACAAATAATCAATTTTCTTCTCATGTTAAATTTTAAAGCTAAATAATAACTATGTTCTGTCAATCAATCGCAACGGCCAGCGGCTACAACGGAAGTTTGGATGGATACAGTCTTATTGCTACACTGGGCCCGAGTGGAACCAGCAGCGAAAACACTGCTATGTTTTTTCGCCAGAAGCTGCATTCCAACCCTGAGATTAAGCTGTTTCCCACATATGAAGATGCCGAAAAATTTGTTTTCCTCTCTGAAGGATCTTTGATACTTGTCGCAAATGCGTACAAACGCATAAACGAATTCTATATTTCAAACAGAATTAAGCCATTGCTTTCTTTCTTTTTTAATACTCCGCCGTACGGCATTGCCACAAAACCTGGCGTCGATCTCGCAGTCATCAGCGACAAACGCGCTCTACGCGTAGCCAGTCACCACGCACCGCAACATCTCATCGCCCAACTTCTGCCGTATTTCCGGTTTGAAGTGATTGATGCGGCATCAACTGGCCTCGCCGCAGAAATGACTTCGCAGGGACTAGTCGACGCGTGCCACACACCTAAAACCGCGTGCCTTAAACAAGGACTTCAATTTCAGTCTGACGAAGTCAATATTCAAATGTTGTGGACTGCTTTCTCACGGAACAAATCACAATGAAAAAATGCGTCATTGTTGTAAACAAAGATCTCCCGCTTGGGCTAAAGGCAAATATTTCAGCCATTCTTTGCATGAGCCTGGGAAAGTCGCATCCGGAAATAATTGGGCTAGATCTGAGCGATGCCGACAATATCACTTACAAAGGCATTACGACAATCCCAGTACCGATCCTTGAAACATATACCGACAACCTGAAAGCAGCCAAGAAAATCGCCGACCTAACCGTAGAGTTTTCAGTGGCGTTCAATTGCTCTGCGTTAAGCACGAAAGACTATGCGGCTTATGAAACGAGTCTCCGTAGCAAACGGTCGACAGATGTATTGATACACGGCCTGTTGATGTATGGCAGCAAAGTTGAAATCAACAAGATCGCCGCAAACTTTCCCTTGATGAGATAAATACCATGTTCACGAATATGGCAAAGATTGACGCCGTTGCGTATTCAATGGGAAGCGAAAAATATAGAAATGAACGTCCCGTGCGGATTGTCAACCTTAGTTCCTATTATATCGACCTTGCACCAGTTACGAATCTTCGCTACAAACGCTTCGTCGACTGCCACGGGTACGAGAAAAGAGAATATTGGACCGATGCCGGATGGAATTTCATTCTTAGTAAAAACATTGCCTTTCCGCTATATTGGCACGACCCAAGCTGGAATCACCCTTACCAACCCGTAACGGGCGTCTCTTGGTGGGAAGCGCTCGCGTTTGCGCGATTTGACGGAAAAACACTGCCTACGGAAGCCCAGTGGGAATATATGGCTGGCGGCGGCGTCAACATTTATCCCTGGGGCGACGCCGAACCAAATCCTTCAATGGCGAATTACGCGGAAGGTTGCGAGCCCCGCGAATTGAAGCGACGAAGCACCGAGGTCGATCGGTATATTCAATCGCGCTCTCACTGCGGATGCTGGGACGTCGCAGGGAACGTCAGCGAATGGTGTCTGGATAATTCTAGTAAAAACTACGACTGGGATAACAGCGGGCGAGATCCCGTCTATCTGACCGCCGAAGGCGACGCGCACATGGTTAGAGGCGGGTCGGGATTGCACGACGACGAATATCTCCGAACGACGAGTAGGGATTATTACTCACCTAGCCTTCGCGACAACATCGTTGGTCTCCGATGCGTTTCAAACTTGACATAGCGTGATCTAATTCATGCTGACGCGAGACTTAGACCAACTCTCGCATCACGACGCGCAGCCTGAGTCACATGTTCTGAATCATGCTGTTTTTTAGCCGTGCTGCGCTGATATTACTGGCGTTAACGCATATATTCTAATGTTCTCGCTGAAAAACTTGCTAAACATAAATCGACAACGCGCTCAAAATAGTAAGGATTAAATTGCAAAAAGAACTAACCCCGAACATCGGCAAAAAACCATCATCGCTACGATATTTTCAAGAGGGTGCGTCCGATATTGACTTGAAGCACTGGCGATTAAGGGTATCCGGTGAGGTCAAAACTGAGTTATCCCTAAGCTATGACGATATCCTGCGTCTCCCAAAAACGTATTCTCATCGCAGAAGCGTCTGCGTCTGTCTTTGGAGTATCAAAAGACATTGGAGGGGAGTATCACTGACAGAAATATTGAATCTCGCCGGAGTCAGTCTTTATGACAAAAATTTGTATATGAAGCAGATTAGTAGCGCTACCCCGAAAGGAAGTTACGACTCCACGATTCATATTTCATCGGCCGTTGAAAGGAATGCCATTTTCGCTTACGACGTGGACGGTGCGACACTAACACCGGAACAGGGATTTCCGTTACGATTTCACGATTTCGGTTTATACCTTTACAAATGTGTTAAATCGATTTCAGAGATTCACGTCGGCCGAGATAATGAAATCGGGTATTGGGAGAATTTCGCGGGCTATGACGTCGACGGCACGGTTCAAGCCAAACGCTATTATGCCGTCGATCTACAGCGAAAATTCTACTTCGACGGCCTTGGAGAGGTCTTGGATCGAGATATTGATTAAACCACCCTCCCTAACCCGGAACATATTTGCGTCGCGCCTTGCGCAGACAGCCTCACCTTGGTCCCTCAATGAATGAACATTTTTTCGCGATGCTGCCAATGTTCAGCTTTGCGTTCGCTACCTCCGCATCGCCGGGGCCGGTCAACATCGTTGCAGCAATGTCAGGCGCGCAGTTTGGCATAAAAAGGAGTTTCAGCTACGTCCTCGGGGCGGCTGGCGGCTTTGTTGCGGTTTTGTTGATTGTAGGAATCGGCTTCGGAAGCGTCCTTGTTTCAAGTCGCATCATTACGAACGTGTTCGCCGTCGCGGGCGCAATGTATATGCTTTATCTCTCGTTTCGCCTGGCAATAAGCAAATCGACCGATACCGGGAACAATACCGCGCCACCACCGCGCGTCATAAGCGGTGCCATTGCACAATGCTTAAACCCGAAAGCCTGGATTGTTTCTATCTCGGCAATCTCAATATACGTAGCAAACAGCAAAGACTACACGCTTTATTTATCCATTTTCTGTGCGATATTTTTTGTCGTTTGCTTCTTTTCGATATTAGGGTGGGTTATTGTCGGCAGCAAAGCATCGTCCACGCTTAACGGCAACTACGGCGTGTTCAACAAGGTAATGGCAGGCCTGCTCGCGCTTTCAGTCATCTATTTCATCGTTGACTTCGTCGTGCTCGGTCGAGCCTGAGCACTGAATCGCTACAATGGGCACATGAACTCATCCAACTCGTCCCTTCCGCTGGACGCCCCCTGGCGTATCGACCGCGAGCGGCTCATGTCGCTGGCCGCGCGGCCGGTGCGTGACTGGCCTATCGAGATCGTCGATGAAACAGGCTCCACGAACGCCGACGTAATGGCGCAACTCAAGGAACTGCCGCGCGATCGCCTGACCGGCATGTCCGGCATGTCTCCATCACGCTCGACGCCGAGCGCAACCCACAGCACGCCATTCGTGCGCGTGGCCTACTCGCAGACCGCAGGCCGCGGCCGCCGGGGCCGTGCCTGGATCGCGCAACCCGGCAACGCGCTGTTGTTCTCCACGGCGTGCGTGCTACCACGACCGCTTGAAGGACTCGCGGGCCTGAGCCTCGCTGTCGGCACCGGCGTGCTTGATGCGCTGAACGGCTTGCCGCTGACTGCATCGGCGAGATTGGCTTTGAAATGGCCAAACGACATATTGCTCGATGACGGCAAGCTCGCCGGCATCCTGATCGAAACGGCATGGCATACGCCACAGGCGAGTGCGGTGGCCATCGGTATTGGCATCAACCTGCACGGTGCAGCGGAGCTCGCCGCGCAACTCGACGAAGCGCATCGGCGAAATGAGGTTTTCGTTCCCGGCAGCGGCCCGGCGTCGCTCTCCCGTGCGTGGCCGGACGCGAATCTCACCGATACCCTCGCCGCCGTTCTCAACGCGCTCGATGCCACGCTGGCACGTTTTGCCGCCGATGGCTTCCGCCCGTTCCGGCAAGCATGGCTTGCCGCGCACGCCTACGCGGGGCGCGAGGTCGTGCTGCTCGAACAGGGCGTGGAGGTAGCGCGCGGCCTTGCTGCGGGTATCGACGATAACGGCCAGTTGCAGATCGACACGCCCAACGGCATGCGCACGGCCGTCACGGGCGACGTGTCGCTGCGGCTCGCGGAGCAACGGCCGTGAATAGCGGGCCGTTTCTGCTGGTCGATGCGGGAAATAGCCGGATCAAATGGTCGCTCGTGACGGCGGCCGGCGAGTGGCTGCACGGCGGCGCATTCGATCACGCCGATACCCCCGACTGGTCCGAATTGGCGCTCCCAGTTGGCGCGTGGGTATCGAATGTGGCGGGTGACCGAATGGGCGCGCGCATCGACGAAATGATCGAAGCGCAATGGCCCACGCTTGCCGTCCACCGCGTGCGCGCCCAGGCGAGCCAACTGGGTGTATCGAATAGCTATACCGTTGCGGCATCGCTTGGCAGCGACCGGTGGTGCGGCATGATCGGCGCGCACGCCGCGTATCCCGGCGAAAACCTGCTGATTGCCACCCTGGGCACCGCGACGACGCTGGAAGCCTTACGCGCCGACGGCACGTTCACAGGCGGCCTGATCGCGCCCGGCTGGCAATTGATGATGCAATCGCTCGGCAGTCACACGGCGCAATTGCCAACCCTTCTCCCCGCCACCGCGCGCCGCGCCATTGAAGCATCGGCCGGGATTTTCGCCATCGATACGCCCACGGCTCTTTCCTCAGGATGTCTGCTCGCGCAGGCTGGACTAATCGAACGCGCGTGGCATGATCTTGGCTTTCAATGGAAAGCAGATGTTCGCCTGATTCTCGGCGGCGGCGCGGCCGACGTGGTGGCGGGCGTTTTAAAGGCACCACATACTCGGCACGACTCGCTCGTGCTCGAGGGGCTCGCGTTGATCGCACGCGATGCCGCCACGTTACCCTCACTTTGATTGATGGAGCACTTTCCATGCTGCGATGGCTGCTTGCCTTACTGCTTTTGGCAAACCTGGTGATTCTGATCGTGGTGCAAGGGGGACTCGGTCCGTTGCCGTCCGCTGGCGTACGGGAACCGCAACATCTCGACCGGCAGTTTCATCCCGAACTGGTACGCGTGCGACCGATAAGCCCGGAGGAATCGGCCGATCAGGCGGTGGTTGGCGCCCCGGCGCCTTCGGCAGACGTACGGACCGCGCCCTTGGCACAGTAAGGCAGTAGAAGTCGGACCTTCCCAAAAAAAACCGGAAGTCCCGCTCCGCCAGCCCCCTCCCCCGCATTCACCCCTGCGCGCGCACCTTCTTCAGCAACGCCGTCGTCGAGCGATCGTGTTCGAACGGAATTGCCAATGCCTGGCCACCCCAGCCGCGCACAAGCGCCGCTTCCGCCAGTTTGTCCATGTCGTAATCGCCGCCCTTCACCAGCACGTCGGGATGCAACTCACCGATCAGTTCAAGCGGCGTCGATTCCCCAAATTTCACCACCCAGTCCACGCTCTCAAGCGCTGCAAGCAGTGCCATGCGGTCGTCTTCCCGATTGATCGGCCGGTCGTCGCCCTTACCGAGGGTCCGTACCGACGCATCCGCATTCACTCCGACGATCAACATCGCGCCGAGGGCTTTTGCGTCGGCGAGATAGGTCACGTGCCCGCGATGAAGGATGTCGAACACGCCATTCGTGAATACGACAGGCGATGTCAATTGCGGGCGAAGCGCGGCAAGCGCTTCGCGCGTGAGGATCTTGCGTTCGAAATGAGCTGGCATGGATGGCGGCAGACACGGAGCGAAAAGAACGCTAGTTTGCCATGCACGCGTCGTTCGGCCGTTCAGCAGCAAAAAAGCCCGCCGGTCCAAGACCGGCGGGCTTTTCATTTCAATGCTGGCTAATCTGGCTGAGGGTCCTACCAAGCTCTTACCATCAGCGCCCAACCATCAGGCAGGTAACTGCGATGCCCCTTGCGCCGCCTGCAGGCGCAGCACAACCTCTTTCCGATACCGGTTCAATTCCTGCGCCGTCGCGAAGGAGCGCTCGAACAGGATGGAAAGGTTATGCAGAATCCGTTCGACAACCTTCTTTTCCCAACTGTCGTCGAAGCGAATCTGTTCGTCGAGCCAGTGTTCGAGCCAATCGGGATCCGGCAAACGCGACTGAATGGTGTCACGCGGGAACAGCGCCTGGTTGACGTGAAGATTTGTGGGATGCAGCGGTTTTTCCGTGCGTCGCGCGGAAGCCATCAACACGCCGATCTTCGCGAACGCCGCGCGAGCCGTATCGCCGGCCTGCGTCATCGCCTTCTTCATGTAGCGCAGATACGCGCCACCATGCCGGGCTTCGTCGCGCGAAATGGTTTCGTAGATGTGCTTGATGACCGGCTCGGTATGCCACTCAGCCGCCCGCCGATACCAATGATTCAGGCGAATCTCACCGCAAAAATGCAGCATCAGGGTTTCGAGCGGCGGCGCGGGATCGAACTCGAAACGCACGGCGTCGAGTTCGGCTTCGGTGGGGACCATTTCGGGCTTGAATCGACGCAGGTATTCCATCAGCACGAGCGAATGCTTCTGCTCTTCGAAAAACCACACGCTGATGAAAGCGGAAAAGTCGCTGTCATTGTGGTTGTCGCGCAGGAACATTTCCGTCGCCGGAAGCGCCGACCACTCCGTGATCGCATTCATCTTGATGGTCTTGGCCTGCTCGTCCGTGAGCAGCGCGGGGTCGAACTTGTCCCAGGGAATGTCTTTCTCCATATCCCAACGAACCGATTCCAGCGATTTGTAGAGTTCCGGATAAAGCATCGTGTTCATAGTCCACCCCAGTGTTGCGACATAGTGCGAGAGCCTGTCTGTTGTAACTTTTGGTCTGCGGCGCGCGAAAATCCGCGTCGCAAGCGACGAATCTTTCAATTTTACGCGGGAATCAGGCGCCCAGATGCAACGAAGCTGTAAAGAAGCGTCCGCCGCCTTGCCCCGCGACGTTTTGCCCGATGCCGCCTGTTGCTAACTGTTGCTATTGAGCCGCGATTCGCGGCGCAGCAACATCTACCGTGGGTGAGGAATGAATCCTGTGCCTGAGGTAATAGAAGCGCGAGCTTGTCTGAAGCTCGATTCCAGCCACCCATTCGACGCTTTTCTCGTCGCAGCGTGCCCCGTGTGAAGCATGCCTTTGGGGCATGTCAACCGCAAGGCGCTCGCCGATCAGACCCGAGGCGAGGCCCGTGTCCACTGTTTCAACCTTGCCCGCGACGGCGCGAATGTAGCGCCGAGGTCCCTCGCGCGGGCTAGTCGATCATAGCATGGCGTCCCCAAGCCAAGCCGCGGCGGCTTCTTCAACCGACTCCACGATCGCAAACACGGCGGCCGCGCGTGTGTGCAGACCATCACTATCGACAAGTGCTGGTCGAGCGTTACAGAAAACGGCCCGACTTCATCGAGCAGTATATTTTTCCGGGTGACATGCTCCCTTCGCCGGCCGTTTTTGCACAATCCGCGGAACGTCACACGCTTAGCGTAGTCAATCATCTTTCGTTTGGCCAAGACTACCCGCGCGCTTAAACTGTGGCGCGACGCGTTTATCGCGCGGCTCGACGAAATCCGTGAGCAGAAATTCGACGATCGATTCATCCGCCTGTGGGACTTTTACCTATGTTATTGCGAGGCCGCGTTCGCGCACTCGAACACCGACGTAATCCAGTTCACGCTGGAGTACGCACGATGCTTCGCGCCGCCACGCTTGTTTTGATGTTGGCGGTCATGCCGCTCCAGGCATTCGCGTTCGATGCCACGCCGCTCGTGCGCCAGGCCATTCCCCGGGCTCGCTTGCAGGGTGAAGGCGAGTTGCGCATGTATGGCTTTCATATCTACTACGCGCGGTTGTATGTCGGACCGGCGGGGCTATCCGCCACGGAACTGACGGCGCGGCCGTTTGCGCTGGATATCGAATATTCGCGCGCTTTCAAGGGCGTATCGATAGCCAGGAGAAGCCGCGAGCAAATGGACGACCTCAAGCTCGCTGGCCGGGCGCAAACGGCCAAATGGGAAGCGGAACTGGCGAACATTTTCCCCGATGTGCAGGCAGGCGATCATGTGATCGGCGTATTCGTACCCGAGCAAGGCACGACCTTCTATGCCGACGACAAAGCAATCGGCAGCATTCCCGGCGATGACTTCGCGCGCGCGTTCTTTTCAATCTGGTTCGATCCCCGGACGATAGCGCCCGTGTTGCGGAATCAGTTATTGGCGAACGGCGCGGCGCAGTGAAGCTGTGAGGCGGCTCGAACGCGCCGCCTCACAGCTCCTTCTTTTTCGCTGCCGCCTTCTTGGCGGGCGCTTTCTTCACCGTGGGCTTTTTCGGCTCGCTCGCGGCTTTTGCGTGCTGCCCTTCGCCCTCTGCCGCGGTGCTCGAGGCCGCGGCGCCTGAAGCCGCAGCACTTTGCGCCGCCTGTGACAGCGCCAGCGTCGCCAAATTATTGAACTGCGACTGCAGCACGTTCCACCAGCCGGAGGGATCGAAGGCCGGATCGTTGACGCCGGTTTGGCTAGTCGCGGCCGCGCCTTCTTCGTCCTTTGACGCTTCCTTTGACGCTTCCCTAGGCACTTCCTGCGACGGCGTAGGCCAGCTCGCCGCCGCCGATTCCGCGGCGCCCGCCGACGCCGTTCGCGCCTTGTCCACCGAATCCTGTGCGAAAGCACCGAACGCGCGCAAGGTGGCGAGCGTCGCGCGCTGCACTTCCAGCGCCTGAATCGCCGATTGCAGCATGTTCAAATTAAGCTTCAGCCATTGCTCGACGGCACGCATATCCTTGATCCGCTTGTCGAGTTCCTCGACGTTCGTCAGCGGCGCGAGCATGTCCGACATCATGGAAAGCGACGGCGATCCGCCGCCGCCCGGCATGGCCGCCGCTGCGAACGGGTTCAGCTTCATCATGTCCCACATGTTTTCCATAATGCCGCCGCCTTGGGGGAAACCGCCCGCGCCGGGGAAACTGCCAAAAGGGGAGGTGCCGCCGGATGTATCGCTCATGAGACTTCTCCTTGGTGCTGCGACAAATATCGGGAATCCGAAACCGTTTAAAACCGTTCAATTCACCTTGCGAGCCTAGAACGTCGAGCCGCCGGAAAAATCCGGCGCGCGCCGTTCACGCAGCGACTTAATGCCTTCCTGCACATCGGGCCCGGAAAAGCCCATGAATTCGAGCGCCAACGAGGTATCGAACGTGGGGCCCGCCGAGCGCAGCCAGTTGTTCAGCGCGTACTTGGTCCAGCGGATCGCGGTCTGCGAACCCAGCGCCAGGCGATTCGCAACCTCGAACGCTTTGGCGACCAACTCAGTTTCATCGACCGCGAGCGACACCAGCCCGATCCGCTCAGCTTCCTCGCCGCTCACAGGCTCACACAGCAACAGGTAGTACTTGGCCTTCGCCATGCCGCACAGCAAAGGCCACACGATTGCCGCGTGATCGCCGGCGGCGACGCCGAGGCGCGTATGACCATCGATAATGCGCGCAGTCTTCGCCGCAATGGAAATGTCCGCGAGCAATCCCGCGACGAGGCCCGCGCCGACAGCCGGTCCGTGCATGGCCGATACGATCGGCTTACTGCAATTGATGACGTTGTAGACCAGATCTCGCGCCTCTCGCCAGACGCGCGCGCGAACCTCGAATTCCGACGCCATCTGTTCGACCAGATGCAGGTCGCCGCCCGCCGAGAAGCCCTTGCCTTCGCCCCGAATCAGCGCCACGCGCGTGTCGGGATCGCGGTCGATATCCCGCCAGATATCCGCCAGTTCGCGATGCATGTTGGCATCGGCGGTGGCGAGTCCGCTCTTGTTCACGCCCGCGCCGTTCATCACGATCTCAAGCACGCCGTGATCGTGGCGCGTGAGTTCCAGCGAGGTATATCCGGCGTAGAGAGAAAGGTCGCTCATGATCGTGCGTTCGTGATTGAAGATCGTGATTAAAGGATCAACTCGACGTCAACTCGAAATCAGCGCGGTTGATAAATCCACTTGCCGTTCTCGATTTCCGCGATTACCCGAGCCCGCTGATCGAGTCCGATATGGTCGTTCGGCGTCATGTTGACGAGGCCATTTGAGTCGGGAAAATTCTTCGTGTTTTCCAGCGCATCGCGCAATGCACGACGAAACTCAGGCGTGCCCGGCGCGCCCGCTTGCATCGCGATGGGAAGCGCGCGGTTCAACAACATGCCCGCATCCCACGCATACGAACCAAACGCCGAGACCGATCCCGCGCCATATTTCCCTTCGTACAGTTTGATGTATTCGAGCCCGAGATGCTTGGCCGGATGATCATCAGGAAGTTGCGATGCCACCAGGACCGGGCTCGCCGGCAGGAACGTGCCGTTGCAATCGGCGCCGCACACGCGCAGGAAATCGCGATTTCCCGTGCCGTGATTGTGATAGATCACGCCCTTGAAGCCGCGTTCGCGCAACGTCTTCGGCGGCAACGCGGCGGGCGTTCCGGCCGCGCCCACCACCACTGCATCGGGCTTGGCCGCGAGAATCTTGAGGACCTGTCCAGTCACGCTCGCATCCGTGCGATTGAAGCGCTCATTGGCCACCATCGTGATCTTGTGGAGCTGCGCGAACTTCAATACCTCCACGTAGAAGGTCTCGCCGAGCGCGTCCGCCTGGCCGATGTACGCCATCGTCTTCACGCCGTGATTGCTCGCATGCTCGGCGATGGCCGAGGCCATCATTGCGTCGGTTTGCGGCGTCTTGAAGACCCAGTGGCGCTTGGCATCCACCGGCTCGATGATCTTCGACGATGAAGCCAGCGAGATCATCGGCGTCTCGCCGTCGGCGACCACGTCGATCATCGCGAGGGAGTTCGGCGTGATCGACGAGCCGATGATCGCGTCCACGTGATCTTCGGAGATCAGCTTCTTGGTGGTCTGCACGGCTTGCGTGGTGTCGGACGCGTCGTCGAGGACGATGTAGTCCACCGGCCGGCCGCCCATTTCCTTCGGCAACAAGGCGACCGTATCGCGGGCGGGAATGCCGAGCGATGCAGCCGGCCCGGTCAAGGACAACACCAATCCGATCTTCACGTGCGCTGTCTGCGCGAACCCCGCTTGTGCCGATAACGCGAGCAGGCCAACCACGACCAGTTTTCTAAATTCCTTGAATCGTTTGAGGCCGTTGAATCCCGCCGTGCTGTTGCCGCCTGCCCGCATTAAAGTCTCCCTGTTATGGCACGTCTTAACGTTTTTTTACGCTTCCCCGACGCGATGCGGCCAAGTGTAGGGCGGCGCAGCATACGCGCGCATCGGGCGAAACCCGTTATTGCACGGGCATCGGCGGCTTTTGGGAGAGGTTCGGCGGCTTTTTTGGGATGTTCAACGGCTTGCTTCGTTAGGCGGTGCAACCAGTTGGTCGATCGCGCCGAAAATCGACTTGCCGGCATCGTCGAACATTTCGATCTTCACGCTATCGCCGAACTTCATGAATTCCGTCTGCGCCGCGCCATGCTCGATGATCTCCAGGCAGCGCTTCTCCGCGATACAGCAGTAGCCACGCTTCGTGTCCTTGTTGGAAATCGTGCCCGACCCGACAATCGATCCCGCGCGTAGATTGCGGGTTTTGGCCGCGTGCGCCACGAGCTGGCCGAAATGAAACACCATGTCCGTGCCGCAATCCGGCTGGCCTACTTTCTTGCTGTTCCAGTGCACGATCATCGGCCGATGCACGCGTCCTTCGGACCATGCATCGCCGAGTTCGTCAGGCGTGACCGCGACTGGCGAGAACGCTGTCGCCGGCTTGCCCTGGAAAAAACCGAAACCTTTGCCGAGTTCTGCCGGGATGAGATTGCGCAGCGACACGTCGTTGACAAGCATCAGGAGGCGGACATGGCGCAGGGCCTCGGCCGGGGTCGCGGTCATCGGCACGTCGGTCGTGATCACCGCCACTTCCGCTTCGAAGTCGATGCCATAAGCCTCGGACGCGCACACGATGTCGTCTTCGGGACCGAGGAAATCGTCCGATCCGCCCTGGTACATGAGCGGATCGGTCCAGAATTCGGGCGGCATCTCGGCGTTGCGTGCGCGGCGTACGAGCTCGACGTGGTTCACATACGACGAGCCGTCGGCCCACTGGAACGCGCGGGGAAGCGGCGCCATGCAGGCTTCTGGGTCGAACGCGAAGGCATGGCGGGCACGGCCCTGATTGAGTTCGTCGGAGAGGTCGAGCAGTTGCGGCGCGTAGAAAGTCCAGTCGTCCAGCGCGCGTTGCAGTGTCGGCACAATGGCGTCGGCGATCACCGCAGTGCGCAAATCGCGCGATACGACGACTAGTTGGCCGTCGCGCGACCCGTCCTTCAGCGTGGCAAGTTTCATAAAGCGTTTTGACGTTTTGGTGACGATGGAGGAAATCTATTTTACGATGGTGAACCGCCGGGCGGGTTCCTGCGCGCGGGCAACCCCATTTTTCGATGGGTCTCGATTCCGGCAAGACCTTCATGCAGTCGATTCCATTGGCCTTTTTAAGCCCTTTCTTTAAGCCCTTTTCCTAAATCGGCGCGCGCCGTCATCGATTGCTCCATGTCATCACCTAGCCGTCCCTCGCTGTCCAAGCTGCCCCCGCCACCCGACACGGTCGATGCCGACGATTTCATCGACACCACCGAAGAAAAGTTGCGCTCGGGCATTCAATCCATAGAAGTCGGTTTCCGGCTGCTCGATGTGCTCACCAACGAACCGCGCGCCATGATGCTGCGCGATCTTGCGCAGCGCGCGGGCATGAGTCCCGCGAAGGCGCATCGCTATCTGGTGAGCTTCTTGAGGCTTGGCGCGGTATCGCAGGATCCGGTGTCCGGGCGCTACGAACTCGGCGGGTTCGCGCTGCAAATGGGCTTGGCGCGGCTTGCTCGCGTCGATGGCGTGAAGCTCGCGCGCATCGCGCTGACGGGCTTGCGTGACCGCCTGGACATGACCGTCGGGATCGCGGTGTGGGGCAACCAGGGGCCGACTGTCGTGCACTGGATGGAATCGAGCCATCCGGCGAAGGCCGCGTTGAAACTGGGCGATGTCATGCCGCTGTTGTCATCGGCGACCGGCTTGTTGTTTGCTGCGTGCATGCCGCGCAGCAAGACCCAGGCGATGCTTGAGCGCGAACTCGCGATCACGCGGCAATCCATTGCGGATGTCGAAGCGCAACTCGCCGATATCCGCGCGCACGGCGCCGCGCGTGTGGAAGGCATGTTGCTGCCCACGGTCCACGCGTTTTGCATGCCAGTCTTCGATTCCTCCGGCGATCTCGCGCTCGGCTTGATCGCGCTGGGCCATGAAGGATCGTTCGATACCCAGTGGGGCGGCGAAATCGATCTCGCCTTGCGCGAATGTGCGCAACAGCTTTCTTACGAGCTAGGGTACAAGCCGGGCGAGCGATGAGATTTGCATCGACCGGCTTCCTGCCGATGCGGAACATCGCGGCACCGGCCCGAGTCATAATCGCCAGTTCCATCCTGCGCGCTTTCATCGCGCGCCCCTGAACTATTCGATGCCGCTTTTTTCCACGCGCCCCCGTGGCGCTATCTCCGACGATTCACCCAGCCCGTCCCTTCGATGGGTGCTTTGGCTCGCGGTCCTGCTCCTGGTCCTGGCATTGCACTGGCTAGGCGCGCGCTGGGTGGAGCGAAGCCGCAATGTGTCGAATCCAGAGGCCCCACAGCATGTGCCGGTGGAGGTCGAGCTGCTGACGCCTAAACCGGTGGAGCAGGCACCCGCGCCTGTGCCTGCACCTGCCCACGTGGCGCCCCGGCCCTCCGCACCGAGGCCCGAGCAGGAGAAGCCGAGAGCCATCAGCCATCCCGCTCCGATCGTGACCACGTCTCCGATCGTGCAG
>NZ_JBAUSA010000532.1:0-1687 GCF_049581465.1 Caballeronia sp.
AACACTGGCAGCCCGAATTTCTCAAGTGGTGGATGGACATGGGTCCCGAGAATTCGCACACCACCGATGTGTACCTGCGCACCGCCGTCAGCGTCCACCCGAGCGGCTGGGCGCATTTCGACTACGTGAAAATGCCCGACTACCGTTGGGGGATCTTCCTCTCCCCCGCCGACGGCGAGCGCAAGGTCAGTTTCGGCGATCATAAGGGCGAGCCGGTCTGGCACGACGTTCCCGGCGAGCACCGCGCCAACCTGCGGCGCATCATCGTCACACAAGGCGACACGGAACCCGCCTCGGTCGAGCAGCAGCGCCATCTCGGACTCACCTGTCCGTCGCTGTACGACTTGCGCAATCTATTCCAGGTCAATGTCGAAGAGGGACGTCATCTATGGGCCATGGTGTACCTGCTGCATCGCTACTTCGGCCGCGACGGCCGTGAAGAGGCCGAGGCGCTGTTGCAACGGCGCTCCGGAGATCGCGATAATCCGCGCATTCTGGGCGCGTTCAATGAAAGAACTCCCGACAGGCTGGCGTACTTCATGTTCACCTACTTCACAGACCGGGACGGAAAGTTCCAGCTCCTGGCCCTGACCGAGTCCGGCTTCGATCCCCTGGCACGCACCACCCGCTTCATGTTGATGGAAGAGGCACATCACATGTATGTAGGCGAGTCCGGCGTCGGCCGCGTCATTCACCGCACCTGCGAAGCGATGGCCGAACACAAGACCGATGATCCGGCCAGTCTCCGCGCGCTGGGCATCATCGACCTGCCGACCATCCAGCGCTACCTGAACTTTCATTTCAGCGTCACCATCGATCTGTTCGGCGCGGATGTCTCATCGAACGCCGCCACGTTTTACTCGAGCGGCCTGAAGGGGCGCTACGAGGAGACCAAATTCAACGACGACCATCTTCTGCGGGATGCGACTTATCCCATCATGCAAATCATCGACGGCCGCATCGCGGCCGGCGAGGCACCCGCTCTCAATGCGCTCAACGAGAAGCTTCGTGACGACTACATCAAGGATACCGTGGCGGGTATCGGGCGCTGGAACCGCATCATCCAAAAGGCCGGAATCCCGTTCGAATTGACCGTCCCGCACAAGGCCTTCAATCGGAAAATCGGACCGCTGGCGGGGCTCAAGATCGCCCCCGACGGACGCGTCATCAGCGAGGCCGAATGGGCCGCCAACCAGCGTGAATGGCTCGCCACCGACGAGGATCGGGCCTTCGTCGCTTCCTTGATGGGCCGCGTGTCCGCTCCGGGTGCATACGCCAATTGGATATCGCCGCCGACGCTGGCGATCAACAAGCAACCGCGAGATTTCGAGTTCGTGCGCTTCAACTAGGCGAACCGATCCCGATCAGTCGTACCAGGCGGGCGACTTACGCACCGTGCGAAAGAACTCCATGCTGTGGCCGATCCAGAGCTGCGCCCCGGTGCGCCGCAGCAGTTCCTCGACTTTCCGGCGTGACTCAGCCGTTCCCGTGGTCTTTTCCTCGTCCGGCATGCGCTTCAGCTCGCGCTCTTCCGGGTAGTGGTATAGGTCGCCCGACAACACGACGGGTCCGGTGTTCTTCAGGCGCACCAGCAATGAGCAGTGCCCCTCCGTATGTCCCGGTGTTGCGAGCACGACGACCGTGCCGTCCCCGAACACATCATGGTCGCCGCTGAGGAGCACCGTCT
>NZ_JBAUSA010000533.1:0-4952 GCF_049581465.1 Caballeronia sp.
AGGGTGCGCCGGGCAAATAGAGAATCGATGCCCCAATCTGGCTTCCCGAACCAAATGCGCCTGCATTGCCACCAAACGCATACGACACCTCAGCCGTGAGGTATTGCCAGTGCGCCGCGTATTTGACCATGTTGCTGGTCCACACGCCCTGAGCCATCATGACTTCCGGCCGAAACTGGTAGAAGGTCGGCAGCCACGGATTCGTGATGTAGGCGCTGAGAACCGCGTCGGACAATGGGTTGATCTGGCGGCCCATTGTCAGCTTTCCGTAACTGCTCGACTGCAGGCCAACAAATGCCGTATTGAAGAACGGATAAGCGGGATCGGTCTCCCCGGAGTTCGGGAAGAAGCGATTCTCGAGCTGGAATACGACCCTCGTTCCGCCACCAATGTCTTCCGTTCCCTTGAATCCCCAAAGGCTTTCGCTTGCGCCGTTGGCGACCTGCACGCGAGAATCGCCTTGCGTATCCGCATGGGTCGTGTAGCGAATTCCCTCATCGACGAGGCCGAAAAGCGTTACCGTCGACTGCGCGGCTGCTGAGACGGAGTACAGCGTCGCAGTAGACACGACGGCGGCCAACAGGCCGGCCTTGCGTCGATGCCGGCATTTTCCGGGTAGTCTCCTTACCTTGCTCATCTACAAACTCCAGTATTATGATTATGTCGTACTACGAAAGATGTTGGTCACAGCTACGACATGTTTATTGCCCCTCGGGTACGAACACCCGACCCCTCCTTATTGCGTGACTCACTGGACCGGGACGACCTGATCAACCTGCCCGTCCGACGAAAACTTCGTCTTCTGACGGCACTGACTTCGATCAAGACGTTGTGCACACAACGACACGTTGCCCGGAAACATGAACGACAACTGCCAGAAAACTTACATTTTGTGTTGCGAACGCATCGACCGCCGCGGCACGCCTTATTCCATCGCGTTGACGAGGCCCACGGGGATAACCCTATATGCGTGGTTCTGACGCCACCGGCAAGCGGATCGCTACCGCGATGTGCGGCACGTCGACCTGCGGACGCGTGCCCAGCTTGATGGACACCTTTGAAAGCCTACTCACCGCAGAGCCGTCGGAGGAAACGCGGTCCCTGCTTGGGGGGATGTGACGGCACGCCGGAAACCCAAGGCTCCCCCAAGCAAGGTCATGCTTTGAAACTCACGCGATGCCTTACACCGACGCCATCAGGTAGGGATTTTTCTTCCCCGGCTCGTAGGGCTTCGCCTTGATTTCCATGCGCGCAATGCTCTGCAAGTGAACCTCGTCCGGACCGTCTGCAAATCGCAACGCACGGCCCCACGTCCAGCTATCGGCCAATGGCGTATCGGGGCTCAGCCCCATCGCGCCGAACACCTGGATTGCGCGCTCGCAAACGGCGGTGTGAACACCCGGTACGAGCGCCTTGATCATCGAGATCTCCTTGCGCGCCTCCTTCGCACCCACGTTGTCGATCATCCACGCGGCTTTGAGAACAAACAGCCTCGCTTGATCGATTTCGATTCGCGACTTCGCGATCCATTCGGCAACGGACCCCTGCTCATAGAGCGTCCTGCCGAATGCCGTGCGTGCCTGGGCCCGTTCCACCATCAACTCGAGCGCGAGCTCCGCGGCGCCGATTGAACGCATGCAGTGGTGAATGCGTCCCGGCCCAAGGCGCGCCTGCGCGAGCGCAAAGCCGCTGCCCTCTTCACCGAGGAGATTCGTCTGAGGTACGCGCACGCCCTTGAACTCGATCTCGCAGTGGCCTTCCGGCGCCACATGATTGATCACCGAGATATTGCGGATCACCTTGATGCCAGGGGTATCGCGAGGCACGAGAATCATGCTCTGCTGACGGTGGGCCGGTGCGTCCGGATCCGTTTTGCCCATTACGATATAGAACGTGCAATTCGGGTGTGACGCATTCGTGATGAACCACTTCCGGCCGTCGATGACATAGTCATCACCATCACGTCGAATCGACGTCGTGATATTGGTTGCGTCCGAGGAAGCCACAGCCGGTTCGGTCATCGCGAACGCGGAGCGGATCTTGCCGTCTAGAAGAGGCTTGAGCCACTGCTCGCGCTGAGCGGGCGTGGCAAACATATGGAGCAGTTCCATATTGCCCGTATCCGGCGCATTGCAGTTGAACACTTCCGACGCCCACGACACCCGCCCCATTATTTCAGCCAGGGGCGCGTACTCGAGATTGGTCAGGCGGGTACCGGGTTCGTCTTCGCGCAGATGCGCGAGGAAGAGGTTCCAGAGGCCCTCGTCGCGCGCCTTCTCCTTCAAGGTCTCCATAAAGGAAACAGGATATTGACCCGCACTCACTTCGTCGTGCCATTGCCGGATGCGCGGCACGATGTGAGTGTCCATGAACGTACGCAGCTGGGTGCGCAACGTTTCGACTTTCTGGCTATATGCAAAATCCATTTTGTACTCCTCCACACTCTGATTAATTTCGTCGAGGCGGCGGCTAACAGCGCGCCTCGACCGCTTGACTAAATCGTCAGTCCACCGTCGACGACGATGCACTCTCCATTGGTATAGCTCGCAGCGTCGGACACCAGGTAAAGCACGGTACCCGCCATCTCACGAGGTTCCGCGTGGCGCCGCAGCGGGATGCGCGACATCCAGCTATCGTATGTGCCCTGATCCTGGAACAATGCTCCCGCGAAGCGGGTCTTGGTCAATCCGGGGAGCAACGCATTCACGCGAATCCCCAACGGCCCGCACTCCTTCGCGAATGCCCGCGTCATGTTGACAACGGCGGCTTTCGTGATCGAGTAGATGCCCTGCCTGTCGCCAGGCTGCAATGCATTGACCGAAGCCGTGTTGACGATCGCACCGCCGCCGTTCTCCCGCATCAACTTGCCCGCCTCCACGGACATGAAGAAGTAACCGCGCAAATTGACTTCCACCGTCTTTTCGAAGGACGCCAGATCGGTGTCGAGAATATGGCCATAATACGGATTGGTCGCCGCGTTGTTGACGAGGATGTCCAGACGACCATGCTGTGCACGAATATTCTGGAAGATCGCGAGAATGTCCTCGACACGCCCGACATGGCACGGTTGCGCTTCAGCGCTTCCACCCGCCTCATTGATTTCACGAGCGACGGATTCGCAATCAGCAAGCTTTCGGCTCGAGACAATCACGTGAGCGCCCTGCTCGGCCAGTAGTTTGGCGATCTCCTCACCGATACCCCGGCTCGCGCCAGTAACCAAAGCAATCTTTCCCTTCAAATCAAATAACTTAGTAGTCACAATCAGTCTCCAATATGTTTAGATTCCGCTTTCCTGCCTGTCTTCAGATCGAGTCAACGCCCATCTTCGCCAGCACACCAGCCATCTCCCCCACCTGTCGCGCCTTTTCATTCGATGCGTTACCCCTCAAGGCTCGCTTCTTCACGCCCTGTGCGATAGCGGCGAGCCGGAAGAAACTGAACGCCAGGTAAAAATTCCAGTTCTCAATCGACGGGATCCCCCGAAGCTCGCAATACCGCTCAATAATTGCTGCCTCCTCCGGCACCCCCAACGCCCCTCGATCCAGGCCCTCGAGTCCGGCGATATGGCTACCCGGCGGAAGTCGCAAACACATGCAGAAGTACGCGATGTCAGCAAGGGGATTACCGAGCGTGGAAAGCTCCCAGTCGAGAACAGCGCGAACCTGCGGCACATCGCGCATGAAAATGAGGTTGTCGATACGGAAGTCTCCGTGCACCAGCGAAGGCTTTCCGGTTTCCTTGGGACAGTGGGCAGGCAGCCACTCGATCAGCGACTCCATCGCCTCCAATGTGTCGGTTTGCGCGGCGCGATATTGCTTGGTCCAGATGTCGATTTGACGCGCGAAATAGTTGCCCGGGCGGCCGTAGTCCGACAAGCCGACTTCGTCGATATCCACGTCGTGGAGAGCCGCCATCGTGGCGAGCACTGCGTCGAAGATGAAACCGCGCTCATGCACAGGCACTTCGGGCAGCGCCGGATTCCAGAAGATTCGCCCGTCTTCATAGCTCATGACGTAAAACAGGCTGCCGATAACGTCACGGTCCTCGCAAAGGTGATACGCACGGGCGACCGGGACCGGTGTTCGGCCAAGCGCCGAGAGCACGCGAAACTCACGATCAACGGCATGGGCGGATTTGAGCAGTGCGCCGGGAGGTTGACGCCTCAGCACGTAGCTCCCGCTTTGCGCCTTCAAAAGAAACGTCGGATTGGATTGTCCGCCGGGAAATTTTTCGACGGACACCGGCCCTTGAAACCCGGGCACGTGCACCGTCAGATAACGCGTGAGATCTTCGATATTGAATTGAAGGCTGGCATTCATAATGTAGATACCGGGTTAAGGTCAGCCGTAGGTGACAAATTCATGCCTCTCGGCACGTTCGAGATGAGGCACTGAATTGAAGCTGACTAGTGACATCGCGCTGTCGTTAAAGACATATTGGCAAACGCTGCTGTTTCGAATCTGCATGTTCAGTGCAATCGCGGTCGCAGCAGGCGCCTGCAGGACCTGTTGGGTAGTGACCGCGATCGGGCCACCCGAACTCACCACCAGGACCCTTCTGCCGCCAGAGCGCTGGATGTCGCTGCGCGCACGCTGGACACGCGTCTGGAACTGCTGCCATGTCTCCGGAACGCTGCCTGGCAAGCGGTCATCGGCCCAGAGTTGCAGCGCGTGCCTAAGTGCCTTGTAAAAATCCTTCTTGGAACTTGAGAGCGATAACCCTTGCGGCAGGCCCTCCTCGCCGAGGGCTGCGAACAATGCCTGGAAATCGTATTCGTTCAAGCCCGCGTCTTGCGCGATCTCGACTTGCGGGCCAGCCATTGCATCGAGAATGGCATCGGCGGTTTGCCTGTGCCGCTGCATCGTGCCGATGACAACCCGATCGAACCGCAATTTCGCCTGCGCGAAGTACTCGCCCAGCCAACGTGATTGGGTACGACCGGAAGGTGATAG
>NZ_JBAUSA010000534.1:0-6022 GCF_049581465.1 Caballeronia sp.
GCCTTGCCGATGTACAACGTCACGCCCGCGCTCGCACGCGACTGGCGCGCATTTCTCGCGCATGTCCGCCGACACATGGGCCCATGGCTCGACGCGCGTGGCGATGCGCTGCACATCGTCGAACCTGATGCATCCCTCGCTGGGTTCTGGCTGCGCGACGACCTGTTGTTGTCGCAGACGTGCGGGTATCCGCTGGTCCATGCGCTGCTTGGTCGGGTTCAACTCGTGAGCACCCCCGCATTCGATGTGGACGGCTGCGAGCGCGGCGAATACAGGAGCGTATTGGTGGCAAACCGGCGCGCTGGCGTAAGGTCGCTCGCTGCGTGCCGGGGCCTGCGTGCGGCCTTCAACAACACGGATTCCAATAGCGGCATGAACTTATTGCGCGCGGCCGTTGCGCCGGTCGCCGCAGGCCGGGACTTCTTCGCTTCGGTGATAGAAACGGGGAGCCATCTCGCGTCGCTAAGCGCATTGCGGGACGATCACGCCGATGTCGCCGCCATCGACGCCGTGACGTATTCGTTCGTGCGCGACCACCTTCCGGATCTGGCGCAGGGCGTCGTGCAACTCGGCGTGACGCGAAGTGCGCCTGGCTTGCCGTTGATTGCATCGAGACGGGTGCCCCGGGATGGCATCGATGCCCTCGCCGCCTCGCTCGACGCCTGCGTGGCGGAGGATCCGGCGCTGGCAAAACGCCTCAAGCTCACGGGTTTCATCCGGCGCCCGCTCGACGATTACGCCGCGATCCTCGAAATCGAAACCGACGCCGCCAAACTCGGCTATCCGCGTCTCGCCTGAGGACGCGCAAGGCAGACTTTCCGGCCTTCCGGCACAATCCGCTTTTGCCCTTTCGCTTTTTACCCTCTCTATCCACGCGTGAATGGCGAATTCGTCGCGCCACGCCGTAAATGCACGCTCACGCAAAAACGCCGGCGCCGCTCTCACGCAGTCATGGAAGCCGCAATGATCCCGTTTTCAGTTCTCGACCTATCCCCCATTCCCGCCGGATCGACCGCCGCCGACGCATTCCGGCACTCGCGCGAGCTTGCCCAGCACGCCGAAAAGCTCGGCTACCTGCGATTCTGGCTGGCCGAACATCACAATATGACCGGCATCGCGAGCGCCGCGACGTCCGTGGTCATCGGCCATGTCGCGGCAGGGACGACCACGATCCGCGTCGGCTCCGGCGGCGTCATGCTGCCCAATCACGCGCCGCTCGTGATCGCCGAGCAATTCGGCACGCTCGCGTCGCTGTTTCCGGGGCGCATCGATCTCGGCCTCGGCCGCGCACCGGGCACGGACCAGACCACCGCGCGCGCGTTGCGGCGCGATCTGCAGGGCAGCGCGGATACCTTCCCGGACGACGTCGTGGAGCTCCAGCGCTATTTCGCCGAGCCCGTGGAAGGCCAGCGCGTGCGCGCGGTACCGGGCGCCGGCCTTGACGTGCCGATCTGGCTGCTCGGGTCATCTACGTTCAGCGCCCAGCTCGCCGCCGCGCTCGGCCTGCCGTTCGCCTTCGCTTCGCACTTTGCGCCCGATTACCTGCTTACCGCGTTACAGGTGTATCGCACGCAATTCCGGCCTTCGAAGACGCTGGAACGACCCTATGCCATGGTCGGCGTCAATGTTTTCGCTGCCGATACCACGCGCGAAGCCGAATTTCTATTCACCTCGCTGCAGCAGCAATTCATCAATCTCAGGCGCGGCACGCCCGGCCAGTTGCCGCGGCCTGTCGAGCAAGTCGCCTGGTCGGAAGCCGAACGGGCCGGCGTGGAACATTCGCTCGGGTGCTCGATTGTCGGCGACCCGGCGCTCGTGGAAGCGGGACTCGCTTCGCTGATCGAACAGGTTCAGCCTGACGAATTGATGGTCACGGCACAGATCTACGACCACGCCGCACGACTTCGTTCATTCAAGATCACCGCCGACGCCCGCGCCGCGCTGGCGTGAGCCCGGCGGGCGGCTCGCTCTCGCCCCCAGCGCCACAAACTCCCTTTTTCTGGCGCTGGACGAGTGCTCTTTTGGCAAGCAATAATGAGGTCGAAGCCGTTGGGACTTTCCGTCCGATGCTTGGGGCGACCGCGCACCGAGTCGGGCGAACCTGCCCGAAGTAGCAGAAAGCCTATCGAAAGGTCTCAATAATAACGATGTCGGATTATCGGAAGGGAGAACGCAATGCCTAGAAGTCCCGCCACAGGATCGATGACCTTGCTGACGGAGCGAGATGACGCAACCGGTCAGGAAGTGCGAACGCTGCGCCTCGAACCTACCCCCGACGGCAAGGCCGTGCTATTGATTGAGGTGGATGAAAGAAAGGCCGGCATCCATCGCGAGATGCGCTACGAAATTACGCCGGCGGAGCTGATTGCAGCCATTCGGGCGCACGGCGCAGAACTGCCGGGCGAGCAACATAATCGCTAAAATGATTTAGGCATACAATGCTGGTGTTACGCGCTATCATTTAAGCGTAGCAGTAGTGGTAGTCAGGAATGAGCGGCTGATTTAATGGTGCTTTTTGAAACATCGGCAGCCGCCAGCGTGCACTGATCTGGTCCTTGAGCTACAGCCGCCAAGACGGCAGCTTACGCATCCCGCACCAGGTTCAATCACAGCATTCATTTTGTTGAGCCGCACATTCGCGACGGCCCGCTAATCGAGATTGGCGGGCTTGGCGTTGAAAGCGGCATTTTGCGGTATTACACTTATTGACCTGCGCCACCCAGCGCACCCCGATTTTCACAACTCCGTTAATTCATCGAGCCGCCCCGGTCCGCGCGGGCAGACCGGCTCGCCCCCCAGAAAGTAAAGCTGAATCAGGACAGCCGTGGACGAAAGAAAGAGAGACAGCATCATTGCCTATTTGCGCAGCCGAATGGCTGAGTTCGGCATTACTGAAACGGCTCTGGCCGAAGCATTGGCCGAAGAACCCGTTTCCGTCACTCCCCCGCCGTTGACGAACAGTGCGCCTCATCTGGCAAAACGCGCATTGCCGTCGATGCCTCAGATGCCGCAGAACGCCAATGGGACCACGCCGGCATTCAGAAGCGCGAATGGCGATACGTGGGACGGACAAGGCGAAATGCCGGAGTGGCTCAAACGCGCCGTGCATGCAGGGCAAGATATCGAGTTCTATCGGGTTTGACGCGTCGGTTTTCATTCAATCGGAACGCTTCAAGACCCTTCATCCGGCCGGTGTTGGCTGAGCGCCAAGCCGTAGTGCCGCCGTCGCCCTTCAAATTCCTCAGCAATTATTCTGTGACAGCCGTAGCGGAAAACGGGTTTTGGCAAGCAACGTAGCGGCAGAACGCGCCGGACCGTCGTGCCCACCAGGCTAGTTACGCACGGGTGATCCAGTTCAGGCACGGACCGTCCAGATTAGCCAACAAAGAGATAAATTGTGCCCATTGAAGCGAAAATCGATAAGCGCCCCGAAGGGCGCTTATCGCTCATAGGAGCATTGAACGCCCGCTGCGTCTAGAAGTTGAAGTTGTCGATATTCGATGCATCGAACGTGGTCGGCGGTCCAAGAACGACTTCGCCGCTCTTGCCCACCGTGCGCTTGCCGAGCTTACCCGCTTCGAACGTGTCGCCTTCCTTGCCCGTAATCGTGCCCGAGGCCAGATTGGCGGCCGCGTACGCTGCGAGATAGCCCAACTGGCTCGGATCCCACAACTGGAACGCCGTTACGGTGCCGTTCTTGACGAACGCGCGCATCTGGTTCGGCGTGCCCAGCCCGGTGACCATCACCTTACCCTTGGCCGGCGATGTCGAGATGTAGCGCGCGGCTGCCGCAATACCGACGGTCGTCGGCGAGATGATGCCCTTCAGGTTCGGATAGGCCTGCAACAAGCCTTGTGTCTCGACGAACGACTTCTGGTCGTCGTCGTTACCGTAGGCGATCTTGACCAGCTTGAGCTTCGAATACTCCGGTTTCTTCAGCTCTTCCTCCATGTACTTGATCCAGGTGTTCTGGTTTGTCGCATTCGGCGTGGCAGAGAGAATGGCAAATTCGCCCTCGCCGCCTACCAGTTTCGACAATAGCTGCACCTGTCCCCGTCCGATTGCTTCCGAGTTCGCCTGGTTCACGAAAATCTGGCGGCCGTCAGGCGCCGTATCCGAATCGAACGTCACGACTTTCACGCCCTGTGCCATCGCCTTTTTCAGGTAGGGAACGACTGCGTTTGCGTCGTTGGCCGCGATAACGATCGCGTCCTGGCGCTGCGTAATGAGCGTATTGATGTACTGCACTTGCGACGACGCGCCCGCGTCCGACGGGCCGACGACCTTGCCCTGGCCATTCATTTCCTTGATCGCGGCCATGCCGCCGTCATCGGCGATGACTTCGTACGGGTTGTTGATCTGCTTGGGCAGGAACGCGATCTTGAGGTCCGGTTTCAGCCCGTCCGCGTAGGCGGGCAGTGCGACCGACACTGCGATCAGCGCGGCGCATAACGCCGGAACGCTGAGGGACTTGAAGGGTTTTAGCATGGTTGTGTCTCCTGATGTCGCGCGCTGCGCCGGTTCGCCCGGAGTCTTCGCGCTGGTTTTAAAAGCCAACTTCATGAAAGCGTCTGCGTCATCAAGCGTTTTTCACGCATGACGCGCCAACGTGCAACAAGGTTCGGAATCAGCACCGACGACAGCAACAAGCCGCCGGTCACGATAGTCAGCGTCTCGCTAGAAACATCGGAGAGCGTCAGCGCATTGCGCAACACGCCGATGATCAGCAACGACAAGAGCACGCCGATCATCGATCCGCGCCCGCCAAAAATACTCACGCCGCCGAACAGGACGGCTGCGATCACCGACAACTCGAAGCCTTCGCCGTTGTCGCCGCGTGCGCTGGTGAAGCGCAGCGTGTACACCACGCCCGCAAGCGCGCTCATTGCGCCGGACAGCATGAACAGCTTGAGCTTGGTGCGCGCGACGTCGATGCCGGAAAACTGCGCGGCCACGGGATTCGCGCCGATCGCGTAGAGACTGCGGCCAAAGGGCGTGGCCTGCAACAGCACGCTATAGATGATGGCGCCAAGGATCACGAAGACGAACGGCATGGGCAGGAAGGAGGCGATGGTGTCCATGCCGAACGCCGTATAGGAGGCCGGAAAGTCGGCCACGGCCTGATCGCCGAGCAGCACGTAAGCCAGGCCGCGAAACAGCGCAAGGGTGCCGATCGTGACGGCCAGCGAAGGCAGGTTGAAGCGCACGATCACGAGCCCGTTGAACAGACCCGCAAGCGTTCCGCCAATCAGGACAATCAGGATAACTACCGGCATGGGGAGGCCCATATGCCAGAGCACGCCCATCAATGCGCTGGATGCTCCCAATATCGACGCCACCGACAAATCGATCTCAGCCGCGACGATGATCAACGTCATCGGCAATGCAATCAGCGCGATTTCGGTAAAGTCGGCGAGCATGTTGGACAGATTCGCGCTGGACAGGAACATAGGCGACAACACGCGGCCCAGGATCAGCGCGAGAACGAGCACCACGACCAGCATGGTCTCCCACGTGACGTGCCGGCGCGGGCCCTGAGTCAGGGCAAGTGCGGAATCGGGTTTAGCCATGATCGCGTTTCCTCATCATGCGGCGGGCGACGGAGCGCGCCAACAGTGTATCGAGCGTGATCGCGGCAACGATCAGCGCTCCCTGAATAGCCTGTTGCCAGAACGGCGAGACCCGCAACACCACCAGCGCGATATTGATCACGCCCAGGACCAGCGCACCGAGTGTCGCGCCCATTACCGTGCCCACGCCGCCCGTGATCGCGACGCTGCCGACCACGGCCGCGGCCACCACCTGCAACTCGATCCCCTTGGCCGTGCTCGCCTCCACGGTACCGAATCGTGCGAGCCAAAGCACACCGGCCAGACCCGCGATCGCGCCGGAGAGAAGGAAGCCGATCATCACGCGGCGCTCGACGCGAATACCGGCGAGCCGTGCTGCTTCGGGGTTCGAACCGATCGCGTAGTGCTCCCGGCCGCCGCGATACTGCTTGAGATAGATGCCGATACCGACC